>JBEKLW010000512.1:0-2707 GCA_050008815.1 Bryobacteraceae bacterium | reverse complement strand
GGCCGTAGTAGGCGCTGCCATCCTTGCGCAGGCGCCATCCGTCCACTGCATAGCGGCCCTCTCTGTCAGCTATCGCCAGTTCCTGCGCCGGCAGCCCCGCCGCGCGCTGGCGTTTGCCGCCGCCATGGCGCCCGGCATCGCCGGCTGGCTGCTGTGGAGCAAACTGCACGGCTCCACGGCTCTCGAGACTTCGACGGCCTACTACACGGATTACCTGGGCTATTACCTGCGGATCGTCTCGGTGGGGGACCTGCCCACAATCGTCTGGCGCAACCTCGACAGCCTGCTCTCGAGCCTCGGCGGCATGCTGGTCTTCGGTCTCGGCGACGGCCCCGTCGGACGCGGCCTGGCGTGGGTGCTGGCGGCCGCCATGCTGGCCGGGACGTGGCGCGCGGCCCGCCAGAACGGACTGGCTTCGCATCACCTCTTCACGGCGGCGTACCTGGGGCTGCTGGCGGTCTGGCACTACATGCCGGACCAGCGGTTCCTGATCCCGGTTTATCCCGTCTTGCTGGCGGGCTTCTTCTCGGAGCTGCTGAACCTGTTGCGCCGCATCCGAAGCTCCTGGCATCAGCACGCCGTTGGGCGCGGCAGCGCGCTGGCGGCCGGGGCGTGCCTGGCCGCGCTGGCCCTGGCGGCCCTATGGCAGACCGGCCGGGCTTTCGCGACAGTGCTGCCCGGTTTCGTGGGGCGCGAGCGGGCCGCGCTGGCTGAAGCACGGCCCGGCTACGAGTGGATTCGGCAGCGCCTGCCACGCGACGCCGCCCTGCTGGCCTACCAGGATCCGGTGCTGTACCTCTATACCGGACGCCGCGCGCGCCGGCTGGTCATACCTCCGACGCTTTTCTACCGCGGTGACCGCGGCGCCATCCTGCGCTTGTGCGCCTCCGCCGCCGATCTGGCGCGCGCGAAGCGCCTGACGCATGCCCTGTTCACAGGCGCGGATTTCGATGCCGAACTCGCCGGCGCGGACCGCGCGGCGGCTGGGCAAGCCGCCCGCGACGGTGCGCGCTTCAGGACTCTATACGAGCGCTCCGGAACCTCAGTGTGCCGGTTGGAGTAGGCTACAATCGGTGAGCCTATGAAACGCATCCTGGCAGCGCTCTTTCTGTTGGCGTCCGCTTTCGCGGCCCAGAAGAAGCCGGTCACGCTCGAGGCAGTCGCCGCGCAACCGCCGCCGCCGGCCGCGCCGGCTACGCCCGTTTGGGCGCCCGATGGCAGCCGCTTTGCCTACCTGGAAGACGGCAAGATCTGGCTCTACGACATCGCGGCGCGGAGCAAGCAGGCGCTGGTCTCACTCGAGCGGCTCGAGGCGGCCGCCACCCCGGGCGCCTCGCCGGAGCGATTCGACTTCACGAACCGTAACCTGCGCGAGCAGACGATACAGTGGTTCCCCTCCGGCAGGGAGCTGCTACTGAGCGCCGGCGGCGACCTGTTCGTCTTCCGCGTCGCCGCGGGCGGCTGGCGCCAGCTAACGGCGACGCCGGAGGCCGAGCGCGACCTCCGGCTCTCGCCCGACGGCAACCGCGTGTCATTCCGGCGCGGCCACGATCTCTACGCGCTGGAGATCGCCTCGGGCAAGCTCACCCGCCTCACGGAGGACGGCGCTCCGGCCCTGCTCAACGCCGAACTGGATTGGGTATACCCCGAAGAGCTGGAGCTCGAAACGGCGCACTGGTGGTCGCCGGACTCGCGTTCAATCGCCTACCTGCAGTTCGATGTGAGCCGCGAATCCCTCTACCCGCAGACCGACTTGACGAGCCTGCGCCCGGTACTCGAGCCGGAGCGCTATCCGAGGGCCGGTGAGCCGAACGCGGACGTGCGGCTGGGGATCGTTCCGGCCACCGGCGGCCGCACCGAGTGGATGGACCTGGGCGAGACGCGGGACGCGCTCATTGCGCGCGTCTACTGGCTGCCCGACTCCTCCGGCGTCGCCGTCGAGCGGCTGAACCGGACTCAGAACCGGCTGGAGCTGCTATTCGCGGAGGCGAAGACCGGCGCTGCGCGGGTGGTTCTGCGCGAGAGCGACCCTTATTGGATCAACGTCCGCGATCATTTCCGGTTCCTCGGCGGCGGCAGGGAGTTTCTGTGGCCGAGCGAGCGGGACGGCTTCAACCACCTCTACCGCTACACGAGCGACGGCAAGCCGCTCGCGCAGATCACCCGGGGCGATTGGGAAGTGACGTCGGTGGCGTGCGTGGACCATGCGGCCGGACAGGTCTACTACGTTTCGAGCGAGGCCAGCCCGCTCGAGCAGCAGCTTTACCGCATCGGCCTCGACGGGCGTGACAAGCGCCGGATCACGGCGGCCGCCGGCACACACGCGATCTCGATGAGCCCGCGCTGCGATTACTATCTGGACACCTTCTCGAGTCTGACCGAGCCTACTCGCAAGACGATCCACGCGAGCGACGGCAGCCAGTGGGCGGTCCTCTCCGAGCCGGAGCGGAAGCCGCTCGAGGAATACAACGTGCTGCCGTCGGAGATAGTGCCGGTTCGCGCCTCCGACGGCGCGACGCTCTACGCGCGGCTGATCAAGCCGGCGGGATTCGAGCCCGGCAGGAAGTATCCGGCCATCGTCGAGGTCTACGGCGGGCCGGGCGTGCAGAGGGTGGCGAACCGCTGGTACGGGGCCGTCAACCTGGAGCAGGCGCTGGCGCAGCGCGGCTACGTCATCTGGTCGCTCGACAACCGCGGCTCGACGGGG
>JBEKLW010000511.1:0-3216 GCA_050008815.1 Bryobacteraceae bacterium | reverse complement strand
CTTCGCCGCGGCCGAGCTGCCCGAGGGTGACACCCTTGTTGCGGAGCGCGCCGGCTACTTGCTCGCGCACACCGGGCTCGGTGTCCTGACCGAAGCGCTCCACCAGGCCGTCGTAAACGGCGATCTCCTCTTCGCTGCGGCCGAGTTGCCCGAGCCTGAAGCCCTTGTTGACGAGCGCGCTGGCTAGGGCCTGGGACACCCACGGTGCAGTGTCCTGACCGAAGCGCTTCACTACGGCGTCATAGACCGTGATCGCCTCTTCGCTGCGGCCGAGTTGCCCAAGCGTGACGCCCTTGTTGAAGAGCGCGCTGGCTACCTGCCTGCGCACACCGGGCGCCGTGTCCTGGCCGAAGCGCTCCACGACGGCATCGTAAACGGCGATCTCCTCTTCGCTGCGGCCGAGTTGCCCGAGCGTGACGCCCTTGTTGCGGAGCGCGCTGGCTACCTGCTCGCGCACGCCGGGCGCGGTGTCCTGACCGAAGCGCTCCACCACGCCGTCGCAAACGGCCTTCGCCGCGGCCGAGCTGCCCGAGGGTGACACCCTTGTTGCGGAGCGCGCCGGCTACTTGCTCGCGCACACCGGGCTCGGTGTCCTGACCGAAGCGCTCCACCAGGCCGTCGTAAACGACGATCTCCTCTTCGCTGCGGCCGAGTTGCCCGAAGGTGACACCCTTATACAGAAGCGCCTGGGCTTGGCGACTCCGCATCTCCGGTTCGATAGCGCCATTCCGCGCAAGCACATCAACCCCGCTGACCACACGATCATAGGCTCGCAACTCCTCGGGCGAGTTGTCGTTGAGCCCTACCGCAGCTCTCCAGAGCGACTCGATCAGGTCGGCTAGGCGCTCCGACTCAAGTTCATCGAACTCCAACACGTCGGCGGCCTGGATCGCCTCGCGGTACTGAGACCGCCGGATGGAGTCCTCGACCTTCTCGAGGGCTTTATCAACCTTCTGCTTCGATTGGGCAAGCAGTGCGGCGGCGCGCTCGATTTTGCCAATGACGCTCTGGATCAGGTACGTATCATCAGGAGGGAGGCTGGCGCGGAGATGGCATGCGTAAAAGCCGAGCGGATCTCTAGTGAGCGGCGGTGCCTCCAGCTTGAGTATCTGGATCATCTCCTGGAACACCTTCGCAGCATCCAGACCCTCAGGCCTCTCCCGCTCGAGAGCCGTCTTGGAAGTCCGGGCGACCGACACGGCCGGCATCAGCCGGTCGTCCTCCAGCCGCTTCGCACCCGTGTCCTCCGTCGGCGCTGGCGCGGGAGGAAGCACGAGCGTCACATTCGGGTGGTCCCTCAATTCTTGCGGCAGGCTGTCCACTTCAGAACGCCTATAGCAGAACCAATACACGTTGAACCGAAGCTCCGTTGCGAGCCTGCGGTGCAGAGCCGACATGAAAACGTCCTTCTCCCAACCGCTGTATCCGATGACCAGCGGCGACCGCGCGTTCAAAAGCCCCTCGAGGAACTGCCGCATGGAGAAGGTCGAAACCGCTGATTGTTGCGCGCGCGGCTCAATCTCCCCTTCCAGATTGCAGCAATCGTAGAACAGGTAACTGCCGTGAACGTGAACGAGTTGAACCCTGTCCGCCGTGTGGTCAATCCTCTGGATGGTGTCCGGGTGGTCGCAGCGGACGTGAGGAGTGCCGAAGAGGTCCAGAGCCCGGGAGATGAAGTCATCGAAATTGGTCGTGATCACCAGTTTTGAAATCTCCCCGTCCAGTAGCAGGTGCGCCAGGTGAAGGCTCGCCTGCGTGATGGGCTTCCCGCCGATCAGCCCCTCAAAGTAATCCTGGCGGTCTCCCGCGTTTGGGAAGGCATGCTCAAGCCACCAGGAGTACTCCGTCATCGGTGACAGCCCTTCGGGCGGTTGGGCCCGGGAGTACAGGCGCTTACACTCGGCGACGATCTCGGCGGCGGTCGGGACGGAAGGGCACGAGATCCCGGCGCCGACCATAAAGAAGAAGGGCCAGCGGCGCCTTTTGGACGCACCCCGTATCTGGTCTACCGCTTCGGCTAGCGTGAGTTCTTTCACCACAGTCGGTTCCTTTTTCGGAGTATTCTACCGCCGATTCGATGTCGCTGCACGCAGTGGTCGTATTGAGCACGTAATCCGGAGCAAATTCGGTCTAAATGAAGGCGCCGGCCGCGAGCGCGCCTTGTGGCGTCGCTTGATGCTTTTGCGGCCCTCTCATCGCGCCTCACTACTATGGTGGTGAGACATCCGGGCCAAGAGAAACAGAGGGGGGACGCGGGAGCGGCGCCTGAGGGCCGTCTCAACCGGGGATCACGCCCGAGCAGCCTTGTTTGCGGGCCAGATCTAGCAGCGCTTTGTCGAATGTGACGAGTGTGGCATGGCTCTCGTTGGCGTACGCCAGCAGGAAGCAGTCGCCGACCCATTTGGGGGCTGCCTTGCCCGCGAAGGGCGCCGTGGCTTGGCGGAATCCGGCATCCAGGCCGCGCGGTTCCGGATAGAACTCCACGCGCGGGTCGTTCAGCCACCGGTCGTAGACGCCCCAGGCTTTTCGGAGCGTCAGCGTCTGTTCGCCCATGGCGGATTCGTTCGTCAGCAGACGCAGCAGGCCGAGCTGGGTGTAGCGCGAGAGGATCAGCCGGGCCTCTCTCGGCAGCAGGTTCAGCCAGTTCCACGCTGCGGCGGTGTGCCGATGACCGCTTACCGACAGAGCGAGCCAGACGTTTAGATCAGGGAAGAACAAGGTCATGGGGGTTCTCGTTTACGGGGAAGGCGGGGCCAAGCTTGCCCGTACCCGCAACCAGCGGGCCGGTCACGTGCTCGCCTTTCTTCGGCTCGCTGTATGACTGCTCGATGGCCCGGACAATCAGCGCGCGGATCGAGGCGCCGGACTGCTGCGCCCGGTGACGGAGCCGGTCATGCAAGGGCTGCGGTATGTCAACGGTGGTTCGGACTGCCATGACATCATTATGTCATATGCAACAGTGATATGTCGGATGAGCGGCGCTCTCCGAGCGTTCTCCCGAATCCGCGCCGGCAAGCCCGCCGGCCCCACAAACGTTGCCGAAAGCGGAGGCTAATTGCGTGCCGCCGGCCGGGTCAGCTCGATCACCCGCTCCCGCACCTGGGCCGTGAGCGCGTGCCGGTCGCGGATGCTGAGGCCGGCGGTCGGGATCGGCTTGCCGATGCGCAGCGTCACCTGGCCCGGCCGCACCAGCAGCGAGCCCATGGGCAGCACCTG
>JBEKLW010000510.1:0-2713 GCA_050008815.1 Bryobacteraceae bacterium | reverse complement strand
ATTGTGAGCCAAATCGTGACCAGGCTCAAAACAGCTCAACTGCCCTCACGCCATACACATACGGCCATCGCGCGCCAGTTTCCCCGGACAGTCGTGTGTCTGGCCCCGGTTTTTGTACGATCGTGGTGAAACATCCGGGCTAGCCCGCTTTTCTCACCGGGAAAAGCTGCAGATTGTTACTGTTCCAGGTTTTCCACTTCCAGCACGGCCCAGCCGGGCAGCGCGGCAGGCTGGGCGTCGAGGAACACGATGCGGCGGGTCTTGGGGAAGGGCAGGCCGGATTCGATGGCGCGGGCGTAGAGCGGCACCTGGCGCATCATCTGGCGATAGGCCGGCGCTTGGCTATCGAGCCAGCCGGTCTTGGCGAGCAACCCGCTTCCCCATCCCATGGCGAGCAGGCAGGCGTTGCCGCGCGCCCGCGCATCGGCGAGCTGCGCTTCGATCTCGCCGAGGCTGCGTTCGAGCGCCGCCAGGCGCGTCCAGGCCGCGTACTGTTTCTGAATCTCCAGCAGCTTGGCCGCGTAATCGTTGGCCGCGCCCAGAATCCTCGCCGAATCCACCGGCCCGCGCCAGCGCAGCAGGCGCGCAATCTCCGGCTGCTGCAGAAACGCATTCTCGCGCCAGACGCCTTCGAAGACCGTGCCCGGGGCCGCCATCTCCGCGAACAGCGGCGTGCCCTCCTCGGGCCGATTGCCGGGCACCGTGCCGCGCGGCGCCTGCTTCCAGCCCAGCTCGAACCGCCCCTCGCCGCGCGCTTGGAGGGTCGAGACCCTCAGCAGGTAGATGCGCAGCACCGAGACCGGCACGGGTTTGGAGTCGGCCACGGCGATGGCGCGCGTGAAGCTCGTGCCCGCCCCGCCCAGGGCCTGCTCCTCGGCCACCTCGCCCGGTCGCCAGTCGCCTTGCAGCCGCTCGAAGTCCGGCGGCGCGCCATTCATCCAGCGCGCCATCAACATGCCGGTGCGCAGCGCGCCCTTGACGGCGCTGCCCGGCAGGTACGGCCCGCCCGTGCCCGAGACGAACGTGGGTATGTGCAGGCTCTCGCCGTGGGCCCGCTCCCAATAAGCCGAGGACGAGGCGTGCTCGAAGGGCACGCGCCGACCGGCGAAGTTCTGCGCGAAGCCGCCCCAGGAGGCGAAGTCCAGCTTCTCGGCCCGTTTGAGCTGCGCCAGGTAGCCGTCCAGCCGCGGGCCTTTGGCCAGCAAGCGGAAGATGCGCCGCTGGTCGAGCACGTTCACCTGGTCCTTCCAGACCATGTAGTCGATCGGCGAGAGCGCCTCGCCATCGCCCACCAGCAGCGGCGTCAGACAGGTCAGCCGGTATCTCATGAGGCACCCACCAAGCGCTCGGGCTGGCGCGGCGGCAGCGGAATCGACAGGGCCAGGCCGCTGCGGAACACCGGGTGCGGGAAGCCGTCCGGCGCCACGTCCGGCGCGCAGCCCTTCGGCGGCGCCGGCGCCACCACGACCGACCCCTCCTCGACCATGCGCACCAGCTTCTTCGCCTCCCCGCTCCGCACCGGGCTCTCGACGCGCCCGCCGCGGGTCACCAGCGAATAACAGCCGCGCTGCCAGTCGATGGCATCCTCCGGCGCCGGCGAGTAGAGGGAAAGCAGAAAGTAGGCGGTCTCCTGCGCCGGCTTCGGGCCGCTCTCGGAATCCCCGTTGGCGGATTCGCGCGGCTCCTCGGGCGGGGCAGCGGGAAGAATCAGGTCGGGCAGGACGCCCGCGCTGAACTCGGGCTCGGCCGAACGGCCCCAGCCGAGCGACCGCTCCCCGCCCATCCCGGTGTCGGCCAGCAGCCGCAGCGCCGTCTGGACGGGTCCGCACCAGTGCTCCTGCGCCTCCTCGCCGGCAAAGCCCACAACGCCCCAGAACCCGCCGCCGGCGGCAAACTCCAGGCACGCGGTCTGGTGGGCTTCCGCGGCGCTCCGGCTGAGGCGGTCCACGGCGGCGTGCGAGCGCACCGCCATCCGGAACGGGCCCGAGCGGAGCTTCGACTCCGCGGGCATCAAACAGTCGCTCCAGCCGTCCAGGTACCAGCGGCTGTCGTTGGGCGGCTGCTCGGCCACCAGCCCGCGCAGCGCCTCCAGCGGCACGAAGCGCGCGTTCCGCCAGCGCACCTTGGGCGATGGCGAAGGCGGCCACAGCGTCTGCGGCGGCGGAAGGAAGTGCAGGTCCTCCAGGCAGGGAAACAGCGAGCTGAAGACCACGTCCGGCGGCGCCGCGCTGGTCGCCGTGGCTGCCATCCACTCCTCGAGCAGCCCCAGCCGCAGCATGGCCTGCGACACGGCCGAGAACAGCGTGTCGCTGTGCAGGATGCGGTCGACCTGGTCGCGCGCGCCCGATTCCGGGCCGATGCGCCACGGCCCGAGCGGGCGGAAGCGAACCATGAACCCCGGGTTCATCGCGTCTACTCGGCGAGCCTCTGCTCGTATATCCCAACGGCGCTGGATGGGTCTTCGGGCCAACGGCAAAACCGCGCGGCGCCATCTCGGCAACAAAAACACGGTTTTCGATCCCCTCTCTTCTTGGCAATCAACTCGTCGTTTACAGTACGACGACAAGCGAGACGATGCCTCTTACCCGATGGGTACGAGAGAACGAGTTCTACAAGATCGAGACGCTGCCCAAGAGCGGGCAAATCTGGCACGTCTGGAACAAGCAGGGCAGCAACACGTCCTGGCACCACAACGAATGGGCCGAGAATACCG
>JBEKLW010000051.1:0-12846 GCA_050008815.1 Bryobacteraceae bacterium | reverse complement strand
GGTTTCTCGACCTGTGCGCCGCGCCGGGCAACAAGACCGCACAAGCCCTGGAGGCAGGGGTTCGCGCCGTGGCTTGCGACATACACCTGAGCCGCCTGCGCAACATGAGGGACCTCGGCTGCCCCCTGGTGGTGGCCGACGGCACCGAGGCGCTGCCTTTCTCCACGCGCTTCGAGGGCGTCCTGCTGGATGCGCCCTGCTCGGGCACCGGGACGCTGGGACGGAATCCCGAGATCAAGTGGCGCCTGAAGCCCTCGGATCTGGAGGGCCTCCACGGCAAGCAGGTGGCGCTGCTCGGGCGGGCGCTGGAGTGGCTCAGCCCCGGCGGGCGTCTGGTGTACTCGACCTGCTCGCTGGAGCGCGAGGAGAACGAAGCCGTGGTAGAGCAGGCCGGCGCCCGGGTGCTCGGCTTGTGGAGGCGCTTGCCAGGGACCGCTCCGGGGGACGGCTTTTTCGCTGCTGTGTTAACATCGGAGTGACCCGCAAATGGTTCAAATCGTTCCGTCTATCCTCTCCGCCGACTTCACCCGCCTGGGGGAGCAGATCCACCAGGTCGAACAGGGTGGGGCCAGCATGCTCCACGTCGACGTCATGGACGCGCACTTCGTGCCCAACCTCACCGTGGGTCCGCCGGTCCTGCAGTCCATCCGCAAGATCACGAAGATGACGCTGGGCGTGCACCTGATGGTGACCGACCCGGACCGGCTTGCGCCGCTGTTCATCGAGGCGGGCGCCGACCAGGTGCTGGTGCACGTGGAAGCGGCGCGGGACCTGGATGGCACGCTGCGCAGAATCCAGAGCGAGGGTCTCCAGGCCGGCGTGGTGATCAACCCCGCCACCCCGATAGCGCTGCTGGAGGACGTGCTCGGCTTGGCCGACTGCGTGCTCGTGATGACCGTTAACCCCGGCTCCGGCGGCCAGCACCTCATCCCCGGGATGCTGGATAAAGTCCGAGCGCTCGACCGGCGCCGCAAGGAGCTGGGCCTCGACTTCGCCATCGAGATCGACGGCGGCGTGACCCTGGAGAACGTGGAGGAGATCGTCCTGGCCGGGTGCGACTGGCTGGTCAGCGGCGCCGCCATCTTCCACAGCCCGGATCCGGCCGCCACCGTGGCCCGAATGCGCGAGATCGCCGGGCAGGCGGCGGCCTCCCGGCTCTGAGCGGGTCTCCCGGGGGCGTTCCCCCAGCGCGTTCGGGTGTAGGATCAAGGAATGTGACTTGGGCCGGCGCCGCGGGCGCACCCGGCGGGCGCGGCGGCCGGGGAAGTGGTTTCGAGCGACACTATGATGGTTTACCGAAGCTGGTTCAAATGCTGCATGGCCGTCCTGGTTCTAGCTGGGCTCACCTGCTCTTGTAGCTTGCGCCGCAAGAAGTACGAGAACCCCATCACCAGGGACACGCTTCAGCCCGACAAGGTGCTCTTCGACAGGGCCATCCAGGACATCGAGCGCGGCCGCTACGAAGTGGCGCGGCTGACGCTCAACACCCTCATGAACACCTACGACCAGAGCGAGTTCCTCGCCAAGGCCAAGCTGGCCATCGCCGATAGCTGGTATCGGGAGGCGGGGACGCACGGGCTGGCGCAGGCCGAGGCCGAGTACAAGGACTTCATCCTGTTCTACCCCACCATGGAGGAGGCCGCCGAGGCGCAGGAGAAGGTCTGCCTGATCCACGTCCGGCAGATGGAGAAGCCGGACCGCGACGCCATGCACGCCCAGCGCGCCGAAGAAGAGTGCCGCCAGCTCCTGACGCAGTTCCCCAACAGCCGCTTCGCACCCCAGGGACAGCAGATTCTGCGCGATATCCAGGAGGCGCTGGCGGAGGGCGAGTACCGCGTCGGCTCCTTCTATCACACCAAGGGCGTCTATTACTCGGCGGCGAACCGGCTGCAAGGCCTCACCGACCACTACCCGCTTTACAGCCGGGCCGACCAGGCGCTCTGGAAGTTGGGCGACGCCTGGGGGCGCCTCGGCCCGAAGTTCCGCGACCGCAGTGCCGCGGCCTACGCCCGCCTCGTCGAGAAGTACCCCCTCAGCCCCCTGGCCGAGGAAGCTAAGAAAAAGCTGCGGGCGATGGAGCGGCCCATCCCGGAGCCGGACCCGGTGGCGCTGGCCTGGCAAAAGTACGAGCTTGAGAACCAGCACCGGCCGGGGCTGATGAGCCATTTCTGGGGCGTCTTCCGCACGCAGCCCGATGTGTCGCTGGCCGCCAAGTCGGGCCAGCCGTCCATGGAGAGCTACCGGCCGCTGACTCCGGTGACGGTGCCGGTCACCGCCGCCGGCGGCGTCAGCGCCGACGTTACCGCCACCACGATTTCCGGGCCTTCGGCCCTCGACACCCTGCCGGACGCCCGGCAGAACCCGCCCAAGGAAGGCGCGCAGAACGCCACCACGGGTCAGGGCCAGCAGCAGAGCGTCAGCCCGGGCCAGCAGCAGAACACCGACAACAGCACACCGCCAACCCCTCAGAACGCGAAGAAGAAAAAGAAGAAGAAAAACCCGCAATGAGCCGGATTCTGTTGGCCGACGACAGCCCGCACGCCCAGCGCATGGGCGAGCGAATCCTGCGCGAAGAGGGTTTCGAGGTAGTCACGGTCACGGACGGCGAAACCGCGATCATCCGACTGGGCGACGTGGATCCGGACCTGGTGATGGCGGATGTCTTCCTGCCTCACAAGAGCGGCTACGCGGTCTGCCAGTACATCAAGTCGCATCCGGCGCACCGGCACACCCGGGTGGTGCTGCTGGCAGGGCTGCTCGAACCGGTGGATGAAGCCGAGGCCGAGCGGGTGCAGGCTGACGGCATTCTGAAGAAGCCCTTCGAGGCTTCGGTGGTCGTTTCCACCATTCGGCCACTCCTGGAGGCGGCTGAGGGGGAGCGGCTGGCGGCGACCGAGGAGCAGCAGGCGGCCCAACCGGCGCCCGATCTCGAGCTTCAGCCGCCGGCCCAGCCGGAACCCGCGCCGGCGCCCGCAGGCGCAAGCCCGGCGCAGTCACCCCCGGAGATCGACTCGGAGCGTGTCCGCGCCGCCGTTACGGTGGCCCTGGATCGCGCCATGCCGGCGCTCATCGACGAGATCACCGACCGCGTGCTGGTGGCGCTGGGCGACTAGCCCGCAGCGAAGGAAGTCGGCTCCCGTGCGGCGGATTCTCGGGGAACGTTCCGTCTGTCCCCGGTTTTCCGAGCAGCCCCAATCCGGCACTTGTCCGGATCGGGGCTCTTAGCCCGGAGTTTCACCACGATCGTAGCGAGGCGCGATGAGAGGGCTGCAGATACAAGGCGCGCGACGGCCGGCGCCCGGAGGCGTACTTGAACAGTACGTCGAGGACGCCGGCCGAGCGCAACGCAGCAGATGCAGTCCTATCGCGCGCCGCAGCAGATTGCTGGTGAAACATCCGGGCCAACGTCGGAGTCTACCAGCGTTGTCTGCGGCCGTAGCCGCCACCGCCCGAACGATTGCCAGACCCACGGTCCTCTTTGGGACGCGCTTCGTTGACATTCAGCGTTCTGCCGTCCAGGTCCTGACCGTTCAGGGCGGCGATGGCCTTCTCGCCTTCGCTATCGTTGGTCATTTCGACAAACCCAAAGCCTCTGGGTTGGCCTGAATCACGATCCGTGACGATGCTGACGCGTTGAACGGTTCCGTGAGCCTCGAACAGCGCGCGGACGGCTTCTTCGGTGGCCCCAAAACTGAGGTTTCCTACAAATATGTTTTTCATGCTTGGTTTTCCTTTTCCGATCTGAAAGCGGGCTAATTTGGGGCCGACGAACGAGCGAAAGCGCCGAAGGATCTGGCCTTAGATTGGCGGGACGATCAAACCTGCACCTAGTGTACCACGGCTATGGCCGGAGCACGGCGCTGGGGGGGGAGGATAGTCCGTCCGTATGCCGGCGCAGCCTGTGTCTTGTGGCGCGAGCTTCAGATTGCTGCGTCGGCTTTGCCGTCGTTTGGCATCCGCAGACGGACAGCCGACGTCTGGCAGAACGCTTCCCGGGCCTGTCCCCGCACTCGCCCTGCTACGGGGTGAAGTCCTCGGCACCGGTGAGCGCCAGGGCGAACTGGGCCAGCAGCTCCGCGGCGTGGTCCAGGTCGCTGAGCGAGACCATCTCGACCGGGCTGTGCATGTAACGGTTCGGTATGCCGATCAAGCCGGCGGCGACGCCGGCGCGGTTGATCTGCATCACGTTGGCGTCGGTGCCCGTGGCCGAGCCGCTGGCGTCGAGCTGATAGGGAATCTGCGCCTTGATGGCCGCCTCGATCAGCCGGTCCGCCACGCGCGGGTTCATGTTGGGCCCGCGGAAGATCACCGGGCCCTTGTCCAGCGCGACGTCGCCCGAGACCTTCTTCTCCACGGTCGGGCAGTCGGTGGCGTGCGTGACGTCCACGGCGATGCCGACGTGCGGGTCGATGCGGAACGAGCTGGTCTTGGCGCCCCGCAAGCCGATCTCCTCCTGCACCGTCGAAACCGCGTACAGGGCGCACTTCAGCTCCTGGCTCTGTGTGCGGCGAAGCGCCTCCATGGCCACCCACAGGCCGGTCTTGTCGTCCATCGACGGCGAGCTCGCGCGCTCGTTGAGCATACTGCGGAAGCCGAGTTCGAGCGTGACCGGGTCGCCAATGCGCACCAGCGAGGAGGCCTGCGCCTGGTCCTTGGCGCCGATGTCCACCCACACGTCCTTGAGCTTGACCACCTGCTTGCGCTCCTCCTCGGTGAGCAGATGGATGGGCTTGCGGGCGATGACGCCGAAGACGGGGCCGCCCTGGGTCCAGACCGTCATGCGCTGGCCGACGACGATCTGCGGGTCCCAGCCGCCGACGGGGTGAACGTAGAGGTAGCCCTCGCTGTCGATGTAGTGGACCAGGAAGCCGATCTGGTCCGCGTGGCCGGCCAGCATCACCCGCAAGGGTGCGCCGGGGTTGCGGACGGCAATCACGTTGCCGTGGACGTCGGTCGAGACCTCGTCGGCGAAGCGCGAGGCGAACTCGCGCACGAGGCGCTGGACCGGTTGCTCGTAGCCGGAAGGGCTCGGCGCTTCCAGGACGCGTTTGAAGAAGTCGAGTGATTCGGGTTGTATATTCATCGCAGGGACGAGTCCCTTCAGAAATCAAACCATAACCGTGAACGTCGTGTCGCTTCGCGTTACCGGCCGGTAGAGCGTGTCCCGCTCCAGGGGCTCGCGGCCGGAGGCGCGGATCAGGTGCAGCAGCTCGCCGCGGCGGAGCGACCGCGACGTGGTGGCGCCGGCGTCGTGGTAGATCCGCTCTTCGACCACCGTGCCGTCGATGTCGTCCGCGCCGAAGCGCTGCGCGATCTGGGCGAGGCGCGGCGTCATCATCACCCAGTAGGCCTTGATGTGCGGGATGTTGTCGAGCAGCAACCGCGCCACGGCAATGTTCTTGATGTCGTCGAAGCCGGTGGTCCCCGGCAGGTGCCGCAGCGGCGTGTTGTCGGGGTGGAACGCCAGCGGGATGAAGGCGACGAAGCCGCCGGTCTCCTCCTGAAGCGCGCGCAGGCGCAGCAGGTGATCGACGCGGTCCTCCGCGGTCTCGATGTGGCCGTAAAGCATCGTGCAGTTGGATTTCAGCCCCAGCCGGTGGGCGGTGCGGGCCACCTCCAGCCACTCCTGGCCGGTGATCTTGTGGTCGCAGATGATGCGGCGCACGCGGTCGCAGAAGATCTCGGCGCCGCCGCCGGGAAGGGAATCCACGCCGGAATCGATGAGCCGCTGAATGACTTCGGCATAGGAGACCTTGGCGCGCCTGGCCAGATACGCGATCTCGACCATGGTGAGGGCTTTCAGGTGCACCTGCGGGAAGCGCTGCTTCAGGCCGCGGAACATCTCGCAATACCACTCCAGCGTCAGCTCCGGGTGCAGGCCGCCGACGATGTGGAACTCGGTGAGGGCATGGCTGGCGCCGCTGGCGGCAGTCTCCCAGACCTGCTCGAGCGACATGGTGTAGGCGCGCGGGTCCCGGGCTTTCTTGCCGAAGGCGCACAGGCGGCAGCTCGCCACGCAGACGTCGGTGGGGTTGATGTGCCGGTTGACGTTGAAGTAGGTCACGTTCCCGTGCAGCCGCTCGCGCACCAGGTTGGCCATGTATCCGACGGCGAGGAGGTCCGGGGTGCGGTACAAGGCCAGGCCGTCCTGGCCGCCCAGGCGCTCCCCGGCGGCGACCTTCTCGAGAATCGGCTTCAGGCGCTGGTCTTCGATGAGCAGTTCCATCTCAAGTCCCCGAGCGGACCAGCAGGATGTCCGCGGCCCATAGGCCGAAGAACAGAACGCTGACGTAGCCGTTCACCACGAAAAAGGCGGCATTGACGCGCGAGAGGTCGTCCGGCTTCACCAGGCTGTGCTCGTAGACGATCAGCGCGGCCACGAGCGCGATGCCCGCCAGGCTCACCAGGCCCAGCCCGAAAGCGTGAGCCAGCGCGAGCAGGCAGCCGAGCATGGCGGCGTGGAAGGCGCGGGAAATCCAGAGCGCGCCGGCGATGCCGAACCGGCGCGGCAGGCTGAACAGGCCCTCCGCGACGTCGAACTGGTAGTCCTGACAGGAGTAGATGACGTCGAAGCCGGCGGTCCAAAGCGTCACGGCGGCGGTGAGCCACAGGATGCGCGCATCCAGCGCGCCGCGCACAGCGATCCAGGCCGCCGCCGGCGCGATGCCGAGCGAGAGGCCCAGGATGAGGTGCGAGAACGTGGTGAACCGCTTCGTAATCGAATAGAAGAAGACCACGGCCAGCGCCACGGGCGCCAGGCGGAAGCACAGCGGGTTGAGCATGCGCGCCGAAAGGAGGAAGACGAACGACGAGACGGCGACGAACAGCCAGGCGAAGGTCTTCGAGAGCGCACCCGACGGGAGGTGGCGCAGGCGCGTGCGCGGGTTGCGGGCGTCGAGGTCCGCGTCCAGCAGGCGGTTGAAGGCCATGGCGGCCGAGCGCCCGCCGACCATGGCGGCGACGATCCAGCCCAGCTTCCAGGCCAGGCCCGGGACCGCATAGCCCGCATCGCGGATGGCGAGCAGGACGCCGGTCCCGGCGAAGGGAAGCGCAAACACGGAGTGCTCGAACTTGACCATCTCGAGCGTCAGCATGAAGCGCTTCCAGAGGTTTGCCATGGCGCCAGACCGCCGCTTGCTGGCGCGCGCACCGGCGCGTCCGGACCCCACCCCCAAGGGGGCGGCGGTCCGGGCCCTTCGACTGCGCGCGAGATTCTCGCTAATATTCTAGTTCATGCGTGTCTTCCTGCCCGCCTGCCCGCTGGCGCTCCTGGTCGGGCTGTGTGCCTGCCAGGGGCCTAAGACGACGACGCTCGAAGACCTGACCACGCGCGTCGTGACGCTCCCCAACGGGCAGAGGATCCGCGCCGAGGTGCTCACCAGCCAGGAGGAAATGATGCGGGGCATGATGTTCCGCGACGCGCTGGCGGCCGACCGCGGTATGCTGTTCATTCACCGGGAGCCCGGCAACTACCCGTACTGGATGTATCAGGTCCGCATTCCGCTCGACATCATGTGGCTGGACTCCGCGCGCCGGATCGTCGAGATCTCCGCCCAGACGCCGCCGTGCCAAGCGCGGGCCAGCGAGTGCCCCAACTACGGCGGAAACAGGCGGGCGCAGTTCGTTTTGGAGCTGGCGGGCGGCATGGCGGCCAGGTATGGGCTGAGAATGGGAGACCGGCTGGAGTTCTAGCTATGGACCAAGACCAACTCCGGGCGCTGCTGGAATCGGTGCGCAGCGGCGCCATGGATATCGACGTTGCCATCGAGCGCATGCGGCACCTGCCCTTTGAAGACCTGGGATTCGCCAAGCTCGATCACCATCGCGCGCTGCGGCATGGCATGCCGGAGGTCATCTTCGCCGCGGGCAAGACGCCGGAGCAGGTGGCCGAGATTGCGGCGCGGCTGGCGGAGAAGGCGCCCAACGTGCTCATCACGCGCGCCGACGCCGCGGCGGCGGAGTGCGTGCGCGAGCGGCTTCCGCAGGTCGAGTATTTCCCGCTCTCGGGCGCCATGCGCGTCTGGGGCGACCGCGCCATCCGCGGGAAAGGCAGGATCGCGGTGATTTCCGCCGGCACCAGCGACATCCCGGTGGCCGAAGAGGCGCAGGTGACCGCGCAGACGATGGGCAACGAGGTCGAGGCGATCTTCGACATCGGCGTGGCGGGCATCCACCGGCTGATGAACAGCCGCGAGCGGTTGATGGGCGCGCGGGTGGTGGTGGTTTGCGCGGGGATGGAGGGGGCGCTGCCCAGCGTGGTGGGCGGGCTGGTGGCCTGCCCGGTGATCGCGGTGCCGACCAGCGTCGGCTACGGCGCGAGCTTTCACGGCCTGGCGGCCCTGCTGGGGATGCTGAACAGTTGCTCCAGCAACGTGACCGTGGTGAACATCGACAACGGCTTCGGCGCGGGCTACGTGGCCAGTCTGATCAACCGCGTGTAGCTAGATACGACCGGGCGCGCGGCCCACGCCCGCGACCGGCAAACCGCTACGCAGCCGGCGCGACTAAGCCGTCTTCGCCACCTCGCGAGGCTGGGTCTCCTGGGCGACGAGGTACAGACCGAACAGCGGCTTCGGTTCGCCGTGACCCCAGCGCGCGACCTTGCATTCCGCCTTCAGGTACTCGATCTCGGGATGCTCGGAGAGATCCAGCAGCAACTGATAGGTGCCGCAGTAGAACTTCTGCGGGAAAGCCGCCAGGGGCTTCGATCCCCAGTTGATCTGGTCGGGCGACCCCCAAATGGAAACCTCCAGGCTCTCCTGTTCGATAATCCGGGTAATCCCGAGAGTAAGCAGAAGCAGCTTCGGCTTCGCCGCGTCAAGGCTGATGACGGGGCCTTGGCTGTCTTCCCGGATTTCCGCTTCCGGAATGAGGAAGTTCGGCAGCATGATTCGATATCTCCAGCCAGGCTGAGTTCGGGTCCCTCGCCAACATCCTACCTCGGGTTGGAGCCTCTGGAAGAAAGGATCGGGGCGTCGTGGACTGCAACTACCGTCTGAGGCGGCTTCGTGGCGCTCCGGTCTCCTCCAGAGTCTCACAACCGCGGCCCCGGCGAAGGCCGCTTTCGGGCCGGTTTCTTCTCCCCATGCGCCGCCGGTCGCGCCGGTTTAGGATGGAAGCAGGATGAGAACCGGCGCTCTGCTTCTGCTCTCGCTTATGTTCCTCTCCGCGCAGACCAAGCAGGAGCGCGGAAGGCAGGTCATCGACGCTACCCTCGCGGCCCTCGGCGGCCCGCGCTTTCTGGCGATGGAGGACCGGGTCGAGACCGGCCGCGCGTATTCCTTTTACCGCGAGGAGCTTTCCGGTCTCTCCCGCGCAACCATCTACACCCGCTACCGGAGGCCGTCCGATCCGCGCGCCGCGGGCGAGCTGCTGTCGGACGAACGGCAGTCATTCGGCAAGAACGAGCGCTCCGGCGCGGTGCTGTTCGCGGGAGGCCAAGGCCACGAGATCACCTTCCGCGGCGCCCGCCCCGTGGCCGCGGACCGGCTGGAGCGCTACCGGGACACCGCACTTCACAACATCTTCTACATCCTGCGGGAGCGACTCGGCGAGCCGGGGCTGATTATCGAATACCGCGGCGCGGACATCGTGGACAACCTGCCGGTCTACAGCGTGGACATCACCGACGAGGACAACCGCACGGTCACGGTCTACATCCATCAGTCTTCGAAGCTGCCGGCCCGGCAAATCTACTACCGCCGCGATCCCCAGACGCGCGAGCGCAGAGAGGAGCTCACGATCTTCGGGAAGTACCGCGATGTGGGCGGCGGCGTCCAGTGGCCCTACGACGTCCAGCGGCTGCGCGACGGCGAGCGCCTCTTCCAGATGTACGCCGATTCGGTGGAGGTGAACACGAAGCTGCCCGGCAGCCTGTTCGAGCTCCCGTCGGGCATCCGCATTCTGAAGCAGATGAAGTAGGACCGGTGGTGCGCGATAGCAGCCCGTGGCACGGGTGGGCGGTCACAAAAACCGGGTACAGACAGCCACTTTTCGCCTGCGCCGCTCCCTTGCCTTCGATGACCTCAGAAGGCGAAAAGTGGTGTCTGGCCCCGGTTTTTGTGCGGGCGTCGGACGTCCGCTGCAGACTACGGGCTCTTGCTCTTGTTGCTGTTCATCAACAACACGCCGGCGATCGCTCCGCCCCCCGCGGCGACGGCCACGCCCGCGATCACGGCGGTCGAGTGCTTGGGCTTGGCGACCGCGGCCGGGACTGGGGCGCGCGTCGGAAGCTCGGCTCCGGCTACCTGCGCAGCCGCCACGCAACCGCCGGGACCGATCTGATCGAGCACGCTGACCCGAACGACTTGCGACGCGCCTTCCGCCGGCTGGCTCGAGGTATCGACGGCGCCTTGAATCTCGACGCGATTGCCGAGTTGTGCCGACAACTGCGCCGCATCTCCGCGCAGCTCCACCACGACATTGGCGGTCTGCTCAACCAGAATGAATCGGCCGGCCTTGCGCAGCAGGCAACCGGACATCCGGGCGGCGCTCTCGGGTTGCGCCTGCGGTTCGAAACGCAAGCTGGCGCCGGCTGCCACGTTCGCAATGAGCGGGCCGGACGTCTTGAATACCCGCGCCGGTCCGTTCAGCGCCGCGACCAGCACCGTCTTCTCGCCGTCGAGGCGTACGCGCACGATCGACCTTCCCCCGGCGCTCGAGATTCGCAACCCCCGGGCCTCGATTTGGTAACTGGAGGCAGCCTGGAACTCCCCAAACCCCTTCTCGAGCAGCGTGCGGTTTTGGAACACAGCGGCCCGGGATCCGGCGGCGAGTTCGACGCGCGTGCCGTTCTGAAGCCGCAGCCGGGATGAGGCTTCGGTGGTCTCGACCTTCGAGCCGTCAAACAGGGTGCTGTTTCCGGCGACCTGGGCGTTGTCCACCTGGAAAGTTCCGTTCGCGACCGCGATGCCGATGACCGGACCAGTACTCCAGGCCGCCAGCACGCCAGCGAGATTCAGAGCCAAGAGGGCCTGCACACGCATCGGTGATGTACCTCCAGTACGCTTCCGTATATTATCAGCAGAGAGTCACCGACGTGCAAGAGAAAATAACAGCGAAGCCGGGCACCGCAGCGGCGCTGGCGCGCGTTGTCTTGACCTCGGTGTGGATGGCCGGCCTGGCGTTTGCGTCGTACTGGTCGATCCGTTTCGCACGGGCGGACCTGCTATACCGCGCCAACACGCCGGGCGCGATCGCGCGGGCCATCGAACTCGATCCGGGCAATGCCCGCTACCGCGCGTGGCAGGCGGAACTGGAAGAGCACGAAGGGCGCGACCCCAGGCCGGCGCTCCTGGCCGCGTCAGTATTGAACGCCCGCGATTCTTCGATCTGGATTCGGCTTGTACTCGAGACCGAGATCGCGGGTGATTACGCCCGCGCGGAGGCGTGCCTGCTCAAAGCCGCCCGCATCGACCGGCTGAGCGGGCCTCGCATCACCCTGATGCACTACTACTTTCGCCGCGGCGATTGGGTGCAGTTCTGGAAATGGAGCAGGCGCGCCTTGCGGATGAGCTATGGCGACGCGGCTCCACTGTTCCGCCTCTGCTGGACGGCCAGCCAGGATGCCGGCGTGATTCGCAGCCGCGCAATCCCGGACCGTCCGGCTGTCCTGGTCCAGTATCTGGGATTCCTCCTGAGCGAAGGCCGCCTTGAGGCCGCGGGGCCGGTGTCTTTCGACGTACTTCGATTTGCCGGCCCGGACGAGGCACGGATGCTGATGGACTACTGCGACCGGCTGCTCGAGCGCGGCACGGTTGCTCCCGCCCTGGCGGCATGGAACGCCATGTGCCGCCGGAAGCTAACGCCCTACCCGCCGCTGGCCCCCGAGAGCGGGTCCCTGCTGACGAACGGCGACTTCGCTGCCGTGCCTCTGCTGGGCGGGTTCGATTGGCACATTGTGCAGCTGGCCGACGTTGCCGTCGCGCGGCTGACTTCCCCGGCGGGGCTCCAGTTCTCTCTGTCCGGGAAGCAGGCCGAGCGTTGCGAGCTTCTGTGGCAGCACCTCCCGCTTGTTCCGCGCCGGGTGTACCGTTTGCGCTGGTGGTGGCGGACCTCAGGCATGCCGTCCGACGCCGGCATCCGCTGGCGAGTGCTCGAGGCGGCGACCTCGCAACCGCCGGGCGAGAACTGGCAGCCGGCGGAACTGACGTTCGCCAGCGGAGAAGCGGCGCTGGCGCGCCTCTCCCTGGTCTCGGAACGCCAGGCGGGCACGGCGCGGCCGGAGGGTTCGCTCTTCGTGCGGAACGTGGCGCTGGAGCCGGGGCGATGACCGCGTTCTCCGCCGCCGTGTTGGCGGGACTGCTCTTTATCTCGATCCTGCTGGCCTGGGTGCCCGAGCGATGGGCCGTAAGCCTGCTCGAAACCGGCTCATTTGCGCTGGCGGCGGCCTGGGCAGTTCGCCTGGCGATTCGCCCCCTGCGCCTCCAGCGCAGCCCGGCGATCCTTCCGCTGGCCGGCGCCGTGCTCTGGGGCATCTTGCAGCTCTCGATGGGGGGGAGCATCTACCCGCGCGAGACCTGGAATGCCCTGCTGATGTGGACGACGAACCTGGCGGTCTTCGCCGTTGCCCTACAGGTCTTCTCCAATGCGGGGATACGGGATCGGTTTCTCCGCGCGACTTTGCTGTTCGGTTTTGCCCTGAGCGTGGTTTCGACGCTCGCGATGTTCACTTCCAGGGGCAACGTATTCTGGATCTTCCCGGTGGTTTCCGAGCGAGCGCCGGCGGGGCCCTTCCTCTCGCCGAACCAGTACGCTGCTTTCATCGAACTGGTGCTGCCGCTGGCGCTTGTCCGCGCCGCCAGCGACGCCCGGAGAACGTTGCTGTTCGCGCTGATGGCGGGCACG
>JBEKLW010000509.1:0-2724 GCA_050008815.1 Bryobacteraceae bacterium | reverse complement strand
GTGAGATTGGGGACACACGAGATTGCCAGACAACAACCGCCCCCAGAGCCAGCGAGTCCAGGCTCGGCCAGCATCGCACCTGTTGTCGAGAAGATTGTTTACGATACTGCCAGTATTCAACTGAACCACAATCCGGGTCTGCAGAGCGATATCAGTTATGTTGGTAACGGCCGCGAACACTGGCTCAGTCTCGTCCGACGAGCATTTCCACTGTCGCTTCTGCTGGAGTAGACCGATGGCTGGTCTCCCTGACAGCGCCGCTCCCAACCGGGCCGCCGGCGGATCCACGGCCGCAGACATCCGTTCGGCCGAGTGTCGGGTCTTCCACTCATTCCCTACGCCCGCCATCAGCCCGGTTGAATCCCGGAGTTGACACGCGAGCGTCCTTCGCACGACGTTAGCAGCCATGAACAAGCTCCGGCATGCGCTCACGTCCCGGCGGGAGTTTCTGAAAGCCGCCGGCGGTTTCGTGGCCGTTTCCGCCCTGGCCGACACCAGCCCGTCCGCGAGTTCCATTTCCGGGAAGGCCACGCTCGTCGGCGAACCGCCCGCGGAAATCCCCGTTGACCTCACCGATTTTCCCGGTCCACAACAGGTCGCCCCCCCGGGCCTGAAGACGCAACACTACGTTGTCGGCGCCGACGGCGGGCTCGCCAATGTGTTCGTGTACATCCGCGAGGGACTGACGGGCCGCACCTTCCCCGCGCCGGCCGAGCCGGTGCTGTTGAACCAGTTCCGGTGCAGTTTCCATCCCTACGTGCTGGGCGTGCGGGCCGGCCAGCTCATCAACATCCGCAACTCCGAGCCTTACCTCGAAACCGTTCACGCCCTGCCCAAGGCCAATCCCGAGTTCCTCCTCTACCAGCCGGTCACCGGCCAGGTGGACGAGAAACGCTTCGACAACGCGGAGGTGCTGGTGCGCATCAAGTGCGAACTCCATCCGTGGGAATTCGCCTTCGTCGGTGTCGTCGAACACCCATTCTTCGCCGTGACCGACGCCACCGGCCAGTTCAAGCTGCCGCCGGGTCTGCCCCCGGGGAAATACGTCCTCGCCGCCGTCCATCCCAAGGCCGGCATCCACACGGCCGAGCTCACCCTCGGAGAGAACGAGGCGAAGGCAGTCAACTTCAGCTTCGTGCCGCACACCAAACGCCCGGCGTAACCTCCGCGCCCGCCAGGCCGCCGCCGGATTGCATGGACCAGCCAACCGTCATGCGAGTACCTTCCATTGGCTGGCGCAGGCCGATGACCGCCGCGCGGAGGTCGCCTCAATCGCGACCACGCCGACCTCCGCTGGGCGGCCGATCTGGCCCTGCTCACGGGGCGGACGGGGGGCCCGCGGGGAGGCCTCCTGGTGGTGAAGAACGAGGCCAACGGGCAAGGGGTCCAGGACGTGCTGTACGACGGCGGGTTCACCAGCGCCGCAAATCTCGCCCGGGCCAAGGCACTCCTGGCAGAAGGGAAGATCAAGGCGGTCGTCCTGCTGGGCGTGGACCCGGCGGGCTTGGAGGGTCTCCAGGTCGGTCTCGCGGGCGTGGAGTTCACGGCGGCGGCGGACGTCTTCGCGACGGAGGCAACCCGGCGGGCCGAGGTCGTGGTGCCGCTCTGCCCCCTCCAGGAGGAGGAGGGCAGCACGGTCTCCTTCGACGGCCGCATCGCCAGGTTCCAGAAGGCCTTCAAGCCGCTGGCCGGATTCTCCAACGTCGACTTCCTGGGCCAGGTGCTGGCGGCGGCGGGGGCGGAGGGAGTGAGCCTGGCCGTCCTGCGGGCCGCCATCGCCGGGGCGCTCCCGCTCTACGCTGCGCTTGGCGGCGAGCCCGAGACCGCGTTCCTCTGCGACGAGGCCGCCCGGCAGGGTGGCGCCAGGACGTTTGCGCTGGCCCCGCTTCCCTCGGGCCTGCACCCGGCTCCGTACCGGCCGGCCACGACTTTCTCACGGGTCGCCGAGACGACGCTCCGCGCCAGCCTGGCGGGATGAGGGCGGGCCCCCGCGGCCTGCCGCGGGGAGAATGTCCCGCAGGCAGGATCTTTCCTAGCTTGCCTCTGGAAAAATGCCGGAGGAAATGATAAGGTCCCGCCGGTTCGATGGCGGCCGGCGCCGAAGTCACGGGGAGGTTCGGCGCCAGCCATCAGCCTGCCTGGCATCCTGAGCGAGTGCAGATCGCCCTCCTCCTATTCCTGGCGGAGCGTGCCTCGATGAAGCGACTCCTGGGATTCCTGTTGGCGGGGGCGGTGTTCGGCCTCTGTCTTGTTGGGTTGGCTGTGGCGGGGGTGCCGCCGGGGCCGACCAACGAAGACTGTCTGGGCTGCCACTCGGACAAGGGCCTGACGAAAGAGGTCAAGGGGAAACAGGTCTTGCTCTACGCGGATGAGGCCGTCCTCAAGGCCTCGGTCCATGGAGGCCTCCAGTGTACCGGCTGCCACGCCGGTATCAAGGAGATTCCCCACGCCGAAAAGCTCCCACCGGTCTCCTGCGTTGCCTGCCACGGAAACGTCGCCGGTAAGTTCATCCGGAGCATTCACGGCCGCAAGGATGGTCCGCAGCTCGACTGCCAGAATTGCCATGGCACACATGCCGTGAAGCGGGCCGCGCCATTCTCCGCGGAGGATTTCTTGCTCGGCGCGCCGCGCTTGGTCGAGAGCGGAGTCGGCCGTGACCGTGATGAAGGCGTTGAGCGCCGGGTTGAGCTGGTCGATGCGCGCCAGCAGCAGGCTTTGTAGTGT
>JBEKLW010000508.1:0-2727 GCA_050008815.1 Bryobacteraceae bacterium | reverse complement strand
TCTTGGTGATCCGTCCGAAACGGGGGTTCAGCCATACCAGCGGCAGGGCCAGCGGTCCCATCGTCAGCAGGGCGACCGTGAGGCTGGAGGTCGAGTAGTACCACTTGGGCCGGCTCGGCACGGGCAGCCCCACCGGGACTCTTCGTGCCGGGTCGAGGAACTCGCCGCAATAGCGGCATTTGATGGCCTCGGCCTGGATTTGCTCCGCACAGAACGGGCATTTCTTCGTCTGTGTCACCTGACGACTCTGTTCCAGCAACGTGGTCTGCATGAGCAGGACTCCTCCAGCGCGAATACCAGTATAGAGATAATCGTTCATCGGCTCAATATCGCGCGAGGTTAACCAAATCAGGCGCGCGTATCCGACGGGACCGTCCTGATGCCAGGCAGGCCGATATTATCGGTAGCAGACCGTTCCTGGTCGTCCGTGGACCTGGAATGGACGACTGAGACCGGCCGACTTTCAACGAACCACTATTGCTACCGGTTCAACTGCTCGATGGTTCGCTGGATTCGCTCGCGGGTCCATTCCGCCGGCCGGTCGCCCTGCAGATTTGCTTCCATTTGCCCGGCCGTGGGCGTTTGGGTGGCGACGCCGTCGGGCGGGACTTCCACGCCGGCGCTCCAGCAGATGGCGTTGAGGATCAGCTTGCGGAAGATCGGGCTGCGGAGCGCCACTCAGCCTTCCTGCGGCTCGCCGAGCATGCGGTACCCGGCGCCGCGCACGGTCCCAATATACTCCGGGTTCTCCGGCCGGGGTTCGATTTTTTCTCTCAGCCGGCGGATGTGCACGTCCACGGTGCGCAGGGTGACCGGGCAATCGCGCCCCCAGATCTCGTCCAGCAGCCGATCGCGGGAGAAGATCTGGCGCGGGTGCGAGGCCAGGAAGTAGAGCAGCCGAAACTCCAGCGCGCTGAGCTCGACGGGCGCGCCCCCGACGGTGACGTCCTGGGTGCGCGGGTCGAGCCGGAGGCCCCGGACCTGGACGGCATCGGCGGTCTCCTCGGCGCGCCCCTGGCGGCGCAGGACGGCTCTGGCGCGAGCCACCAGCTCGCGCGGGCTGAAGGGCTTGACCACGTAATCGTCGGCTCCGATCTCCAGGCCGACGACGCGGTCGACCTCCTCGCCCCGGGCGGTCAGGAAGATTACCGGGAGCGATTTCAGCCGCTCGTCGGCGCGCACCTGCTTGCAGATGCTGAACCCGTCCTGATCGGGCAGCATGATGTCCAGCAGCAGGAGGTCGGGGGGACTTCGCCGCAAGGCCTCCAGGCCCTCCCGCCCGCGGGCGAAGCTCTCGATGTCGAAGCCTTCCTTGCGGAAATTGTAGCGAACCATCTCGACGATGTCCGCCTCGTCTTCGATGATGACTACGCGTGGCCGCATCGCTCTTCCGCCTCGCCCTACGCCGGCCGCTCCACGCTAGCTACTCTACCACCGCCGCCCCAGGGCGACTACTGCGGCTATAATAAGTCCCAGCTTTCGCCTGCCCGGAGGCGAGCCGGGCGGCCGCACCGGTCCGCGGCGTGCCGAAGGGGGGCCGCGGCCGGAGCGCCATCAGGACGCTGCGGGCTAAGCGAACGGAATGCCCATTCGAGGGAGAACTTATGCGCAAGAAAGTGACTGTGGTGGGCGCGGGCAATGTGGGTGCGAACTGCGCTCTACGGATTGCGGACAAGGAATTGGCGGACGTCGTGCTAGTGGACATCGTCGAGGGCGTGCCCCAGGGCAAGGGACTCGACCTGCTCCAGTCCGGCCCGGTACAGGGCTACGACGTTCTAGTCACGGGTGCCAACGACTATGAGCCCACGGCCAACTCGGACATTGTCGTCATCACGGCCGGCTTCCCGCGGAAGCCGGGAATGAGCCGGGACGACCTGCTGCTGGCCAATTACGGCATCGTGCAGACCGCCACCGAGCAGGCGGTGAAGTACTCGCCGGATTCGATCCTGATCGTGGTGACCAACCCGCTGGATGCCATGTGCTGGACCGCGTTCAAGGTCTCGGGGTTCCCCAAGAACCGCGTCATGGGCATGGCCGGGATACTCGACACGGCGCGCTTCCGGACCTTCATCGCGCGCGAGCTGGATGTTTCGGTCGAGAACATCACGGCTATGGTCCTGGGTGGCCACGGCGACACGATGGTGCCGCTGGTCCGTTGCACGAACGTTTCAGGCATTCCGCTGACCGAGCTGCTGGACCAGGCGGTGATCGACCGCCTGGTGGAGCGCACGCGCAACGGCGGCGCCGAGATCGTCAAGTACCTGAAGACGGGCAGCGCCTACTACGCGCCTTCGGCGGCGACCATCGAGATGGTCGAGTCGATTCTGAAGGACAAGAAGAAGGTCCTGCCCTGCGCTGCCTACCTGGAGGGCGAGTACGGCATCCAGGGCCTGTTCGTGGGCGTGCCCGTGAAGCTCGGCTCGCGGGGGGTCGAGAAGATCTACGAGCTCATTCTGACGCCGGAAGAGCAGGCGCAATTGAAGAAGAGCGCCGCGGCGGTGCAGGAGCTCATCGATGTCCTGACGCGAAAGATGACCGCCTGAGGGGGCTAGCCCGATCTTCTCACACGCCTTCGGCTGCGGCTTGCGGGAGGCCGGCATCTTCTCAAGTTGCGCTCGGGGTGAGTCCTCGACGTACTGTTCAAGTACGCCTGCGGGCTCACCCCTTCGCGCGCCTTGAATCTACCGGCCTCGCGCGGCGCCTCGCTTCGAACGGTGTGAGAAGATC
>JBEKLW010000507.1:0-2728 GCA_050008815.1 Bryobacteraceae bacterium | reverse complement strand
GTAGCTGCCCAGCGTGAACCGGTCGCCGATCCTCACTTCGGCGGTGGCGTCCTTATTGAACGCCGAGCCGGCGAAGCCCACGAACATGAGCACGATGCCCAGGTGCACGATGTAGCCGCCGTAGCGGCGCGTGTTGCGGTGCGCCAGCTCGACGGCGGCCGCCAGCAGGTTGCCTCCGCCCTTGGCCCGGATGGCCCGCGCGCCGCGGTAGAACTCGACGAAGATCGTCCAGGCCACGAACCCGCACAGGCCGAAGGAGACCAGCGCGTAGAAGTGCCGCACACCAGCCGCGAGCAGCGCGCCCGCCAGCGCCAGCGCGCCCGCCAGCGGCCACTGGAAGTTTCGCCGCAGGCTTTCGAGCGACGTCCGCCGCCAGGCGAACAGCGGCCCCACGCCCGTCAGAAACAGCAGGAACAGCCCGATCGGAATGTTGATGCGGTTGAAGAACGGCGCGCCCACGGTGATCTTCTCTCCCGTCACGGCTTCCGAGAGCACGGGGAACAGCGTGCCCCAGAGAATCGCGAAGCAGGAGGCCACCAGGATCAGGTTGTTGAACAGGAAGCTCGATTCGCGCGAGACGATGCTCTCCAGGCGCGTCTCCGATCTGAGGTAATCCAGGCGGCCCAGGATCAGGTAGAGCGTTCCCGCGATCAAAATGGCCAGGAACCCCACGAACCAGAGCCCGATGGAGGACTGCGCGAAAGCGTGCACCGAGCTGACCACGCCCGACCGTGTGAGGAAGGTCCCGAAGATGCACAGCAGGAACGTGGCCGAGACGAGCACCATGTTCCAGACCTTCATCATGCCCTTCCTCTCCTGCATCATCACCGAGTGCAGGAAGGCGGTGGCGGTGAGCCAGGGCAGGAAGGAAGCATTCTCCACCGCGTCCCAGGCCCAATAGCCTCCCCAGCCCAGCACGGCGTAGGCCCAGGCGGCGCCGAGGATGATGCCGCAGCTCTGGAACAGCCACGTGACCAGCGTCCAGCGGCGGGTCGTGTGGATCCAGTCATCCCCGGGCTGGCGCGTGATGAGCGAGCCGATGGCGAAGGCGAACGGCACCGCGAAGCCCACGTAGCCCAGATAGAGCATGGGCGGGTGGATGGCCATGGCCGGGTACTGAAGCAGCGGGTTCAGGCCCTGCCCGTCGGCGAGCGTCTGGACGGTGCGGCCGACCGCCAGCACCTGGAATGGCGAGGCGACGAAGGTGTTCAGCAGGAGGAAGAAGCACTGCGTCACCATGAGCGTGGCCGTGACGTAAGGCATCATCGAGCGGTGCCTGCGCCGGTTGGTGAATACCACCACGGCCGAGTAGCAGGCCAGCAGCCAGCTCCACAGCAGCAGCGAGCCCTCCTGCCCGCCCCACCACGCCGCGAACTTGTAGAGCGGGGGCATGGCGCGGTTCGAGTGCGCCACCACGTAGGCCAGGCGAAAATCGCCCGTGAGCAAGCTCACCACCAGCGCCGCGGAGGCCACCGTCAGCAGGAACCAAATCGAGTAGACGGCGCGCTCGGCGCTGTGGATGAGGAACTGGTTGCGCTTCCAGCCGCCGGTGATCGAGCCGGCGACCGAGAAGACGGACAGGCACAAGGCCAGGACTACTACCAGCGAACCGAGGGTTTCCATATCGGGATGTTGGAGGGGTGCCGCTGGACCGGTTTGGCCTCGTACTTGGAAGCGCACTTGGCCTGGATCTGGCTGGCCGCGAAGATGTTGTCAGGCCCCATCCGGCCGTCTGCCAGGGCCTGGGCGCCGTCGCGGAAGGTGTCGGGTAGGGGGCTGTTGCCGTCGTAGACGACTTTGAGCGTGCGGCTCTCCTGCCGCAGCACGAACCAGACCTGCCGGCCCCTCCGGAAGATCGAGCCTGGCTCGACGTTGCCGGCCACCCGAAGCCGCCTGCCGACCGCATCCTGGCCCATCTGCTGGACTTCGGAGACGGTCTTGTAGTAGGTCTTGCTCTCGCTGATGCCCCCAGCAGCCAGCCACACCAGCATCCCGACGATGACCACAACCAGTGCCCCGAACTTCCAGTGGGTTTTCATGCCAGCCCGTTACCTTCAAGTATACGCTAGCCCGCCTTTCTCACCGCGCCCGCGCCAAGACGGCGCACGCCGCCAGGGCTACTCGAACTCGAGCGTGGCGAGGTCCCCGGCGGTGCCGAGCTTGGCGTCCGGCTTGGCGTAGTACTCGGCCGTAACGGCGGGGGCCGGCGCCTGCGGACCGCAGGGGAACGAGAATCCGCGGCCGAACACCAGCACGCTGTGCGGGTCGCGCACCGCCAGGCGCGTCTGGTTGCCCTCGGCCGTGCGGATCACGACCCTCACCATCCGGCCGGCGCACTCGACCCTGGTGAGCTGGCCGCGCACCTTGCCCGAAGGCGCGTCGCCGCTCGACCACGGCACCACCGTGCCGCCGGGATTCGCGCGCGGGTTGGCGCGGTTGGCGCGCTCCTCGGCGGCATGGATCTCGGCGAGCGCGGCGTCCTTGAGGCGCTGCAAGCTCCGCTCGCGCTCCTCCTCGCGGCGCTTGCGCTCGGCGTCCGCGAAAGCCAGGCGCTGCTCCTCAATCCCGCTGCGCGCCTCGCGTATGCGCTGGCGTTCGCCCTCATCGACGGAGGCGGCTTCAGCGGCCGCCCAGGCCTTGGCCGCCTGAGGGTACAGGTTGTGGCGCTGGTAGACCTCGGCCACCGCCCGCCAGCGCGCGGCGTTGCGCGGCTCGAGCGAGGCGGCGG
>JBEKLW010000506.1:0-2742 GCA_050008815.1 Bryobacteraceae bacterium | reverse complement strand
CGCCAACGGACAGCCTGCCGCCTCGACACTCCTGTCGAGGGCTCGGGGGGCGGGCGGCTACGCCCGCGCGGGACGGCCACGTCCCGCCTCAGCCGCCGTGCAGCGCGGCCGGCCCCGCAATCCGGGCTACGATAGAGAGGCTCACTATCTCCTCGTGGAGCGGGAACACGCCTCGATGACGGAAGCTCCGGCACCCGACGAACACTCCCCCGCATACTGCGACGTCAGCCTGCCCGTGCCGCTCGACCGTCCCTTCACCTACCTGCTCCCCGAGACGCTGCGCCACCGCGTCCAGCCGGGCTGCCGCCTGCTGGTGCCCTTTGGCGCGCGCAAGCTCACCGGGTTCGTGCTCCGCTGCCACAACGAGCCACCCGAAGGCGCCGCGCGCGAGGCCCTGCGGCTGCTCGACGACGAGCCGGCCCTCACCACGGCCCTGCTCTCGCTGGGGCGCTGGATCGCCGGCTACTACAGCGCCCCGCTGGGCGAGACGCTGCGGGCCATGGCGCCGCTGGGCGGTCCGATGCGCCACGGCAAGGTCTACTCGCTCACCGGGAAGGGCCGCGACGCGCTCCGCCAGCTCAGCCTGGCCGAATCGGCCGAAGACCCGGCCGTCCAGCTCATGCACCTGCTCGAGTTCCGCGCGCTCTCGGCGCCCTACCTGGCCAAGAAGCTCCCGCAAGCCGCCCGCCTGCTGCGCAGCCTCGAGAAACGCGGCTTCGTCGCCGTCGAGGACGTGGACGCCTTCCGCGACCCGCTGCGCGCGCCGGCGGCCAAACTGCGGGTCGTGGCGGCCGGCCCGAAGCCCGAAGGCAAGCTCAAGAAGGCCGAGCGCGAGCTGCTGGCCTATCTGGAGCTCCATCCCGGCTCGCACAACCTCAAGGACGTCGAGGCCGCCGTCAAGAACGCCGGCGAGGCCGCCCGCGCGCTGGCGCGCCGCGGCATTTTGACTCTCTCGGCCGAGCTCACCCCCATCTCGACCGCCCACGCGCGCCCCCCGCACGTGCTCAACCCGCACCAGCAGCAGGCCTTCGACGAAATCCTGGCCGCCCTCCGCGCCCGGCAATTCCGCGCCTTCCTGCTCCAGGGCGTCACCGGCTCCGGCAAGACCGAGGTCTACCTCAACGCCATCGAGGCCACGCTGGCCCTGGGCCGCGGCGCCCTGATGCTGGTCCCCGAGATCGCGCTCACCCCGGCCATGGCGGGCCAGTTCTTCCACCGCTTCGGCAACCGCGTCGCCATCCTGCACTCGGCCTTCGGCGGCGCCGAGCGCGCCGAGCAATGGCGGCGCATCCGCTCCGGCGCCGCCGGCGTCGTCGTCGGCACGCGCTCGGGCGTCTTCGCGCCGGTCGAGAACCTGGGCCTCATCGTAGTGGACGAGGAGCACGACTCCAGCTACAAGCAGGAGGAGACCCCCCGCTACCACGGCCGCGACGTGGCCGTTGTGCGCGCCCAGGCCGCGGGCGCCTGCGTGCTCCTCGGCTCGGCCACGCCCAGCCTGGAAAGCCGCTACAACGTCGAGCGCGGCAAGTACCGCCTGCTGGTCCTGCCCGAGCGCATCGAGCAGCGCCCGCTGCCCGCCGTCCAGGTCATCGATATGCGCCTGGAGTTCCTGGAGACCCGCCAGCAGAGCACCTTCTCCCGGCGCCTCCTCGACGAGATCCGCACGCGCCTGGAGCAGAGCCAGCAGACCATGCTGCTGCTCAACCGGCGCGGCTTTTCGACTGCGGTCGCCTGCCGCGCCTGCGGCGAGCGCATCCAGTGCGTCAACTGCGCCGTCACGCTCACTTTCCACCGCCGCGACCAACGCCTGCTCTGCCACTACTGCAACTACGCCGAGCGCGTCCCCTCGCGCTGCCCCAAGTGCGCGAGCGAGCACATCTACTTCCTCGGCACCGGCTCCGAGCGCGTCGAGGAGGAGTTGCACCGCCTGTTCCCGGTCGCGCGCATCGCGCGCATGGACCGCGACACGGTCACCGGCAAGCGCCAGTTCGGAAGCATCCTGGCGGGCTTCCGCGACGGCCTCTACGACGTCCTGGTCGGCACGCAAATGATCGCCAAGGGCCACGACATTCCCAACGTCACCCTGGTGGGCGTCGTTTCGGCCGACACCGGCCTCGGCCTGCCCGACTTCCGCGCCGGCGAGCGCACCTTCCAGCTCCTGACGCAGGTGGCCGGGCGCGCGGGCCGGGGCGATTGGCCCGGTCTGGTCCTCATTCAGACCATCAACCCGGACCATTACGCCGTCCGCTTCGCCGCCGCGCAAGACTACGAGGCCTTCTACCAGAAGGAGCTGCACTTCCGGCGGCTCATGCGCTACCCGCCCTTCACCGCGCTGGCCAAGCTGCTCATCCGCAGCCAGAACCGGGAGGACGCGCTGCGCCTGAGCGGCGAGCTCGGCGCGCTGCTCGACCCCCCGCCCGAGCACCTCAAGGTGCTGGGCCCGGCCGAAGCGCCGGTGCCGCGGCTCAAGAGCGAATACCGTTACCAGCTCCTCATCAAGGCCGCCAGCCGCAAGGTACTCAAGCAGGCGCTCGACGACGTGCGGCGCTTTGCCGCGGATCGTCAGTGGCCCGCCACCGCTCTCGTCATTGACGTCGATCCGCTAAGTCTGCTCTGATGGCTGCCATGGCCGGCTTCGAGGGCATGGAAGAGAACCTGCGCGCTACGCTGGCCACCTTCACGCGCGCCAGGCCGGAGGGCGAAACCAGCGAGCTGCCCGGCGTTTGCCTGGCCTCCTCCGCG
>JBEKLW010000505.1:0-2753 GCA_050008815.1 Bryobacteraceae bacterium | reverse complement strand
ACTTCCTCGGGGTGAAGTTCGAGCCGGGGTACAAGTGGAATAAGCGCCGCTTCCGTCCCAAGCATCTGCTGGACCCGCGCCGCCTGGTGGCCCTCACCCTGCGGCGAGGTTTGCCCGGTTCTGAACCCGACGGCTCGGGCTGACACCGCCCGCTAGCGCTGAACCCGACGGCTCTGGCTGACACCGCCCGCTGGCGGTGGCTTGTCTACTGCTGCGCAGGGCCGCAGCAGGTTGTTGGTGAGAAATGCGGCCTAGTAAGCGAGCAGCCAGCGCGCCCGCTCCAGCACCTTGGCCGCGCTCGGCAGGAAAGCCTCCTCCAGCGGCGCGCTGAAGGGCACCGGCGTATCGGCGGCGGCCACCCGCACCACGGGACCATCCAGGCAGTCGAACACCTTCTCGGCAATGCGCGCCGCAATCTCGCCACCGAAGCCGCCGGTCAGCGTGTCCTCGTGCAGTACGATGGCCCGGGAGGTCTTGCGCACGCTGGCGAGCACCGTCTCCTCGTCCAACGGCAGCAGCGTCCGCAGATCGACGATCTCCACCGAGACTTTGTCTTCCCGCTCGAGCGTCTCGGCGGCCTCCTGGGCCACGTAGACCGTGGCCCCGTACGTGATAATCGAGAGGTCCGTGCCTTCCCGGAACACGCGGGCCTGCCCGAGCGGCACCGTATACTCGCCCTCGGGGAGGTCCTCTTTGATGCGCCGGTAGAGCCCCTTGTGCTCGAAGAAGAGCACCGGATCGTTGTCCCGGATCGAGGACTTGATGAGCCCCTTGGCGTCGTAGGCGGTCGCCGGCGCGACCACCTTCAGCCCCGGCACGTGCGCGAACCAAGCCTCCGGGTTCTGCGAGTGGAACGGCCCGGCGTGGACGCCGCCGCCCGACGGTCCCCGGATCACGATCGGCACCGGGGCGCCCCAGCGGTAGCGGCACTTGGCGGCGAAGTTGACCACCTGGTCGAAGGCGCACGAGATGAAGTCGGCAAACTGCATCTCCGCCACCGGCCGAAGGCCCAGGAAACCCGCGCCGATGGCCGCGCCCACGATCGCCGATTCCGACAGCGGCGTGTCGATGACGCGCCGCTCGCCGAAGCGCTCGAGCAACCCGGCGGTGACCTTGAACGCGCCCCCGTAGGCGCCGATATCCTCGCCGATCACGAAGACGTTCGGGTCACGCTCCATCTCCTCCCAGATGCCCTGGCGGATGGCTTCGAGGTAGGTGATCGGCACCCATCACCTCCCCGAATTCTGCTCGTAGACGTTCTCGAGAAGCGTCGAGGGATCGGGAAACGGACTCTGCTCGGCCCAGGCGATGGCTTCGTCCACCTCCTGACGGATGCCGGCGTAGGTGCGCTCCAGTTCCTCCGCGGTGATCCAGCCCTTCTCCAGCATCAGCCGCTCCAGCCGCTGGATGGGGTCCTTGGCGGCCCACTCCTCGAAGAGATGCTGGGGCACGTACTCGGCGGCATCATGCGCGGCGTGGCCGGTCATCCGGAAGGTCTTGCACTCGACCAGGTAGGGCCCCAGGCCCAGGCGCGCATGCGCGACGGCGCGCCCGGCGGCTTGGTGAACCGCGAAGACGTCGTTGCCATCGACGATCTCGGCCGGGATGCCGTAGGCGGGGCCGCGGTCGGCGACGTTCGCGCAGGCATACTGCTTCTCCAGCGGCGTCGAGTACGCATACATGTTGTTGTTGCAGATCAACACCAGGGGGAGACGCTGCACCGCGGCCAGGTTAACGCCCTCGTGCCAGTCGCCGCGGCTGGTGGCGCCGTCTCCGAAGAAGCAGAAGGCGACGTTCTGGCTGCCCAGGTACTTGAGCCCCAGCGCCGCGCCGGCGGCCACCGGAAGGGCGGCGCCGATCGAGCTGATGATGGCGACGATCTTCAGCTTCAGGTCGCCCATGTGCATGTTGCCGTCCCGGCCGTGGGTAAGCCCGCCGACACGGCCCATGTACTGGGCGAAGACCTGCCTGGGATGAACGCCGCGGATGAAGTACAACCCCATATCGCGGTGGCAAGGGAAGAGGACGTCCTCGGCGTCCGCCGCCATCCCGGCACCGACGCAGATGGCTTCCTGCCCGCGGCCGACGTAGACGCCACCGGCGATTTTGCCCTGCCGGTGGAGCTTCTTTTCTATTCGTTCCTCGACTTCCCTGTGGAGGAACATGTAACGCAAAAACCTTTGGGCCAACTCAGCGTTGGCGTCCGGCTCATCCGCCAACAACCGGCTGGCCCCAGCTAGTGCCAGAGTTTCTGTAGCCATGGCATTCTCCGGGGCTGACTGCCTGGGCACTCCCGTTCCCCCGCGGGCGGACGCCCCTGCCACCGCCCCCCGAAAGTTCAGGCGCTCCAGGCGGTCCTGGGGGGCGGAGCACCGCCACCCTCAGGACTCAAAACCCCAAGTATACGCCATGCCAAGGCGCGGGAACGGCTGTGTGGGCGTCCTGGAGGAGCGTCCGCAATCCGTCCGTAGGCGCAGGCTCGGCCTGGAGGCCGAGCCGCGGGACTGGAGTCCCGCCCTACAATCAGGCCGCGTAGGGCGGCTCTCCAGAGCCGCGCGCCAGCCTCCAGGCTGGCGCTCCCGCCGGGTGGAACGCTTCCCGGGCCTGCCCCCGCACTCGCCGTGCGTCGCCAGGAGTGGCGACGCGGCAGGCACGAGTGCCCGCTCGACGGCGCGCCCACGGTCATGTCGCGCACCTGCGGGAAGGCTCAGTTCCGCGCGCCGACGGGGCGAATGGCGTCGCGGACGTGCCGG
>JBEKLW010000504.1:0-2756 GCA_050008815.1 Bryobacteraceae bacterium | reverse complement strand
GGAAATCAGGCTCCCTCCGATGAACACCACGCTGGCGGCGGCGTACAGCCTGGCCAGTTCCCCTATGGTGTCCAGGAGGATTGCCCCGCCTTCCTCCGGGGGCTGCGCCTCGGCGCGGCTCCGGCGAACGCACGGCAGTCCGGCGCGCGCCACCAGCCGTTCGACCTCCTCCAGTCGCTCGGGATGCCGCGGCGCCACGAGCAGGCAGAGATCGGGGCGGCTATTCGCCGCCGTCCGAAACGCCTCCAGCATCACGTCCTCTTCGCCGCGATGCGTGCTCCCCGCTACGACCAGGCGTCGCCCGGCCGGAAGACCCAGCGACCGCCGCAGCGCAGTCACGTCGACCGCCTCGTCGAAGCTGGGAAAGTCGTACTTGAGATTCCCCGTCACCCTGACCCGATCCGCCGGCGCGCCCAAGGCCACGATCCGCTCGGCATCCTGGCTGCTCTGCATACAGAAGAGGCGGACGTTCCGCAAGACCCGCCCGAACCACCAGCGGACCAGGCGATAGCGCGGAAAGGAGCGGGGGGACAGCCGGCCATTGATGACCACCACGGGAATCCCGCGGACCGCGCAGGTCGACAGGAAGTTCGGCCACAGCTCCGTCTCGGTCAGGAGCACCAGTCGCGGTCGCAGCCGGCCGAGCGCCCGCCGGACGGCCCACCCGAAATCCAGGGGGAAGAAGACGAAGCGTGCGGCGGGGAGGCGCTGTTCGGCCACCGCCCGGCCGGTCTCCGTCGTGGTGGAAACGAGCAGCGGGATCTCCGGCCGCCTGGCCCGCAGTGCGCGCGCCAGGGGCACCGACGCCATCACCTCGCCGACCGACACCGCGTGCAGCCAGATCGGCGTCTGGGCACCCTCCCAGGGCGCCACGGCGCCGAACCGCTCGCGGATTCCGCGCCGGTACTTGCCCCGAAGCAGCATCTGGGCCAGGACCGCCGGCGCCAGGCCGATGAAGAAGACCCCGAGTGCGACGCTGTACAACCAGGACACCGCTCCCTACCCTTCCCGACCGGGTCGGGCCGTTGCCAGCCGGTCCGCCTCCGCCGTCAAGGCGTCTAGCTGCGCCGCCAGCCGGCTCTGGAACTTCACCGCCTCGGTCTTGGACAGTTCCGGCGGGACGCAGAGCGGCGGCCCCCACACGTAGACACCTCGTGCAAATGGATACGGGATCACGAATCGATCCCAGCTCTGAAGGACGACCCGGGGCCACGCGCTGAACGCCACCGGCAGGATCGGCATCCCCGACATTCGCGAGAGCTCGATGACCCCGGACTTGACGCGGCGCGCCGGCCCTTTCGGCCCGTCGGGCGTGATCACGGCATTCCGGCCTGCCTTGAGTGTGTGGACGAGCTGTCGAAATGCCCGCGCCCCGCCTCGGGTGGCCGACCCCCGCTCCACGACAAATCCCAACCGCTGGGCGATCCGCGTGATGTACTCCCCTTCCCGGTGCTGGCTGATAAGAATCGTGCCGGGCTGGCCGGGATAGACGAAAGGCATCATCAGGAGCCGGCCGTGCCAGAAGGTCACGATGCCCCGCTCGCCCCTCGCCCAGCACGCTTCTGGGTACTCCCGCCCCACATCCAGCCGACGCAGCGTGCGCGCGCCCACCTGCATCAGTGCGCTTGCGAGCCACGGCGCCAGGGTGAGGCTGATCGGCCACTCGCGGGGAGACCGCCAGCGAGCCGTCATGAGGTCGGGGAAGTGCACGCATCGGTCGGGAGGAGCGCCAGGACTTCGCGGGCCGCCCGCTCGGTAGCTCCCGGCTGCCCCAGCCGCCGCCGCACCTCCAGGAGTGCCGCGCGCATGCGCGCCAGGCGCTCGGGCGACCCCAGGATCTCGAGGGCGGTGGCGGCGAGCCGCTCTGGCGTGGCCTTGTGCTGGATCAGCTCCGGAACGACGGAATCTTCGGCCACCAGATTGGGCAGGCCGACGAAGCGGACGCGGACCAGGAGGCGTCCCAGCAGATACGACAGCCACCCCACCCGGTAGGTGATCAGCATGGGCGTCCCCAGAATCGCCGCCTCCAGCGTCACCGTGCCGGAAGCCGCCAGGAGGAAGTCGGCCGCCCGCATGACCTCGGGCGTCCGGCCCTGGATTACACGCGCCGGGGACGCGGCCGTGGCGAGCGCCGCCTCGACCGTCTGTCGATCCCCCGTCTCGCCGAGTCCCACCAGCACCGTCAAGCCCTTCGAGGCGGCCCGGATCTTCTCCGCCGCTTGAAGCATAACGGGAAAAAGCCGCCGCAGCTCCGCTTCCCGGCTGCCGGGCAGGAGCCCGACCACCAAGGCGTCGGCGGCGAGACCCAGCCGCTCCCGGCACGCCTCCCGGGAGGGGGTAGCCTCCAACACATCCAGCAGCGGATGCCCGACGAACCCCACGTCCACTCCGGCGGCTCGGTAGAGACGCTCCTCGAAGGGGAACAGCACCAGCATCTTCCGGACCAGCCGTCGCATGGTTCGGATGCGTCCACGCCGCCAGGCCCAGACCTGGGGGCTGATGAAGTAACAGACCGAGATTCCCAGCCGGTGCGCCGTGCGCGCCAAGAGGAGATTGAAATCCGGAAAATCGATGCAAATCAGCAGCGCCGGCCGTCTGGCCTCGAGGTGTGCCCGCAGCGAGGCGAGCGCCGCCCGCAGGATCTGCCGCTTCTCCCAGAGCTCGGTGAGGCCGACGACGGCCGTCTGGCGCGCATCCACCAGAACCTCGACGCCGGCGGCTTGCATCCGGGGGCCTCCCATCCCGCTCAGGCTCAG
>JBEKLW010000503.1:0-2758 GCA_050008815.1 Bryobacteraceae bacterium | reverse complement strand
GCCCCCGGGGTAGGCAAAGGAGATGCCGCTGAATCTCACCGGCGTGCCGGCCGTCGAGCCGGCTTCCGTCCCGCCTGCCGCGGTCGGAGACGCCGCCGGTGCGGTCTCGAAGTCCTCGCTGCCCGGTGTGGCGAGCACGGCAGTGACGCGTTCCCAGGACGCCCGGGCACGAACGAACGAGGTGAATATCATCGAGATCACGTTCAGGGAAAAGAGGATCTGGCTCATGTAGTTGATGAAGGCGATGATCTTGCCGACCTGCAGCGAGCTGGAGGCGACGCGGTACCCGCCGATCCAGAGAACCGCCACGATCCCGAGGTTCATCGACAGCGCAATCGCCGGGCCGAAGAGTGCCATTGCGCGCAGGGCGAAGGTAGAGGCGTCGGTGAGCTCACTGTTGGCTCCCGCGAACTTCTGCACTTCGTGCCTCTCCTGGCCGAAGGCCTTCACGACCCGGATTCCCCCGAGGTATTCGCGTGTCACTGAGTTCACGCCGTCCAGCCGCTCCTGCATCCTGCGGAACCGGGGGAAGCCGGTGGCGAGGTTGACGGAGATGAGGACGGCGGCGATCGGGACCGCCACGGCGAGCACCACGGAGAGCCCCGGCTCGAGGATGACGGCCATGATGAGCCCGCCGACCGCAAGGATGGGCGCCTTGGCAAAGAAACGCATCACGCCGTTGACGAAGTTCTGCACCTGCGTGACGTCGTTGGTCTGCCGGGTGATGAGCGATGCCGCGTCGAAGGAACCCATCTCCCTGAACGAGAAGGAGGTCACGCGGTGGAAAAGGTCCTCGCGGAGCCGTGCCCCGAAGCGATAGGAGACGATGCTCGCAATGATGTTGCGGCCCGTGGCGCCCGCGGCCCCGAGTGCCGCAACGGAGAGCATGACCAGGCCGTAGCGGAGAACGATGGCGAGATCGCGAGCGGCCACGCCGCTGTCCACGATGCGCGCCATGATCGTGGGCTGCAGGAGGTCGCACACGGACTCCACGGAGAGGCAGGCAACCGCGGCCAGAAAAGGCCACAGGTACCTGCGGACGTAGGGTCCGGCAAGGTTGTCTGTGCGTCGTCGATGTGTCGTCAAGATTGGTCCGGCCGCAGGATATTCCCGCTGCCACGGATAAGGTACGAAGATCTACTTGAACATGTCCAGCGTGTCCTGCTTCTTCTTCGCCTGCAGGTAGCCGGCGTTGGTTTCTTCGTCCTCGAGGTGCCTGCTGAAATCCGCTGCCTGCTGGTCGTTGAGAACGATCTGGTCGACGCCGTAGAAGAAGGAGCTCGTCCTCAGGACCAGGGTGATGCGCGGAGCGTCGGACGGGCCCAGCCGGGAGTTGAAGATGAAGGTGACGTCGCGTGATCCCTCCGCTTCCCATCCCTCGCCCCGGCGGAACATCTGCGTGAGGCTGACGGTGCTGATCTCCCGGGTGATCTCCACGCGGTTATCCTGCGCGAGCTTCGACCACTCCTGGTATTTTGCGATGGCCTCCCGCATCGACGCGCGGGCGGGCTGGTCGGCAATCATTCCGTAGCGCGGGGTGAACCCGCCGAACAGATTCTCCACCGCGATCGCGACGATCCCCGGATCGTCGGCGAAAGCGATGAACGCGATGGACCGCCTGCTGTCCTGGATCTGGCCGTAGACCACCGACTGCCCTGTGGGTACGGGTTTCCAGGGTGGAAGGGTCGTGCAACCGGCAAGCAGGACCGAGAGGATCACAAGAACGAACGACTTGCGCATTTTCTTTGGACCATACAAAAGATAGCGGCCGCCTCACAGGGTGTCAAGAACGCGCGCTGCTCCGCCCGACGTTCTGCTCAAGCCAGTCAGCGGCGGACTGCGCCACTTCCTGCCAGTTCTCCTGCCCGATGATGAAATGGGTGCGTCCCGCGAATTCCATGAATGAAGTAACGGAACCTTTGTCCGAGTACCTGCTGAAATTGGACTTGTTCAAGTATGCAGGGATGAGCCGGTCCTCGGAACCTGCACGTCTTGATCGAAATGGGCCTGAGCGTTTATTTTTGGCCAGACGTCTTGCGCGTGAACGAGGCCGATTTTGCCCGAAGGGTACGTCGATCCGATTCTCGAGCGGCTGCACCGCGAGCTCCCCGGCGATCACATAATAGCGGGCGCGGTCGTCCGCCGTCATCGCCGCGAGCGCGGCGTCGTCACCGCGATAGAAGGCGGCGCGCTCGATGCGACTTCCCGCATAGGTCTGGCGTGGTTCCAAGCTGAGATCGTGGCGGGCGGAGGCCAGGCGCTGCCTCACTCCGCCGCTTCGTGCGACGGCAATGGATCGCGCGACATGGACGGCACGGCGGCGATGCGGAACCTCATACGCGATGCTCCCACTCGCAATTGCTGCGCGTCGATAGAAGCCGCGCCGGTCGGTGCGGTCAAGGTGCGCGGCGCCATCCGAGCGCCCGGCCATGACAAATTCTTGAGCTACCCCTGCCGCCCGGCGGGGCCGGCGAGGATCAGCGCCCAGAACACCTTGTACTTCGAGCCCGGCGCATAGACCGCGGCGATGCCGAGGCGCGTGACGCCGGGATTGAGCATGTTGGCGCGATGCGGCGGCGAATCGCGCCAGCCGGAAAACGCCTCCGCCAGCGTGTGGTAGCCGGCGGAAATGTTCTCGACCGCGACGCCGCCGCGGAAGATCGAATTGCGGATGCGTTCCTGGAACGGGCGGCCGATGTCGTGCGCCATCTTGTCGTGCGCCGCCATGCTGCGCGCCTGTTCGGCGGCGAGCCGCATC
>JBEKLW010000502.1:0-2759 GCA_050008815.1 Bryobacteraceae bacterium | reverse complement strand
CCGACATCGGAGAGACGGTTCAGCGCATCCTATGAGTCAACTGGAACTCACGCTGGCGATCATCAAGCCGGACGCGGTCAGGGGCGGCATTGCCGGCGAGATCGTCTCGATCGTCGAGCGGAACGGCTTCCGCATCCTCGGCCTGCGGATGGTGCATCTGACGGCTGGAGAAGCGGAGGGCTTCTACGCCGTGCACCGCGGGGAGCCTTTCTTTCGGGGGCTGGTGAAATTCATGACCGAAAGCCCCATCATCGTGATGGCCCTGGAGCGCGAGGACGCCATCCAGAAATGGCGCGAGCTGATGGGCGCCACCGACCCCGAGCAGGCGGCCGAGGGCAGCATCCGCCGGTGGTTCGGCGCCAGCATGCAGCGCAACTCGGTCCACGGCTCGGACGCGCCCGAGACCGCGCGCGCCGAGGTGGCCTACTTTTTCCCTGATATCGTCAGCGCTTCGTCCCGAGGGCCTTCTGGTAAGCCGCGCGGAGCTGCTTCCGCTCGGCGGCGCTGAGCGGCGGGGGCGCCTCGGGACTCCGGTGCTCGTGGCAGAGCGCGATGCTGCGCTTGAGCGAGTGCAGGAACTCGATGCACGGGGGGCAGGCGGCCAAGTGCTGCTCGATGTCCCGACAGGTGCTCGCATCCAGCTCCGCATCGAGGTATTCGGAGAGCATCGCGAACACGTTCTTGCACTTCTCCTTGGGCTGGCGCGGTTCCATATGGTGTTCCTTCACTGCCCTCCCGCGCCAGCGCCCCGCGCAGTCCGCAGGTACTCTTCCAGCTTCTGCCGGATCGCCAGCCGGGCCCGGTGCAGCCGGGTCTTGATGACCTCCTGGTTGACATCGAGCACGTCGGCGGCCTCCTCGGTCGTCAGCTCCTCGATGTCCCTCAGCAGGATCACGGCCCGGTAGATCTCGGGCAGATCCTGGATCGCGCGGTCGATCACCGAGCGCAGCTCGCCGCGCAGCGCCAGGTCATCCGGCAGCGCCGACCGGTCCGGGATCTCCAGGCGCCGGGCGCCGTCGTGCTGGTCCGAGCGCGGAAGGAAATCCTCGATCGACAGCTCCTGGGCCGGCGCGAAGACGCTCTTGCGCCGCTTCATGAGGCAGGCGTTGCGCGCAATGCGGAAAACCCACGGCCGCACGCGCTCGGGCTCGCGGAGCTGGTCGAAGTTCTCGAACACCTTGAGCAGCGTATCCTGCGCGACCTCTTCGGCGTCCTCCCGCTGACCGCACATCATATATGCGTACTGGAAGATCTTCGACTGGAACACTTCGACGAACCGGTCGAAGGCCTCCGGCTGGCCCGCGATCAGATCGCGCGCCAGCGCCACTTCCTCTGCATGGCCTGCCGCCAATTCCGCTCTCCGCCTGCATTGTAGCGGAGAGCGGCCCCCGGCTCAAAGACCCGCCGCGGCAGCCCTCATCACCACCGTCTCAACCTCGGGAGGGTTCAGCAGCGTGCTGTGAACCAGGCACGACTTGACGGCCCGCAGCACGCCCTCCCGGTGCCGCTCTTCCGCCAGTCCGGGAACGCTGAGCTCAATGCGGAACGACGACAAGCGCGCCGGCGCTGCCGCCTTATCGGCCGTCACACGCACGCTGAGGCCATCGACCGGGAGCGACCGCGCGCGCAGATACTCAACCGCATAGAAGCCCGCGCACGTCCCCAGCGAGGTCAGCAGGAACTCGGGAGGCGTCATGCCCGCATCCGTGCCCCGGTTGGCCGCAGGCTGGTCCGAGATCACTCGATGGCCGCGCGCCTCGGCCTCGAACTTAACGCCGTCCACATAACGAATCGTCGCTTCCATGTCAGGACTCTGTTAGCGGAAGATGCAGGGGCTAAGAGCGAGGTGACAAGGGGCGGCCCAAGGGGTCTCGATGAGCCGTTGGCCCACCAATCGGGATGAAAAGCACGCTGGGTATGGAGCGCACCAGCCTCCCCGAGCGCCTCCGAGCCCGCCTTGGCCGTGGCGTCATCGAGCAGCCTGCCCTGGTGAACGTCGCCGACGCCGGTGACTAACGTGATGGCGTCTCAGGAGACGGACGGGAACTTCGCTGTGTCGAGGCGGATCGCGCCGTCGAGCGCTTGGTCGTAGTCGATGTCGAACTCCAGTTTTGGGCCGAAGAGATCAGTCTTCGGCAGGTGCTTCAGGCGGAGGTGGATGAAGTAGTCGTAGGCATTGTAGAGGCAGAGAGCGGCGAGATCCTCGGCCGCCTGGGGGATGCCAGAGATGAGATGCCGGCCTCGGTCACGTCGTGGCTGGTGGTCCCCGCGACCCGACCGGAGGAACCCTGGACTTGAATGTTCCGGCGCGGGTCGAAGAAATGGGGCGATTCTGTGGGCGTTGTTTAGCCCGAGACCAGTCAAATCGCCTGGGGGAGGGCACGAGAACCGGACTGCTCACCCGCTTGGCTAGACAATTGTACCAGGGGCCTGCCGAAGATGCTGGCTCTGCCGTCTCGAGGACCTACCTTACCGCCTGCCTTCGCCTGATTAAAGGTCCGACCCGCGCATGCTTGGGGATAGCCATTTCCAGCGCGACCCCCAAAAGCCAACCGCAACGTTCAGCGGGCTGAAGTCGGCGAGGGAGGCTGCGGCGCAGGATGCTTGTCAAGGGCCTCGAGCGCAGCGACCGCCTTTTCGATACAAGTTGCGTATGCTTGCAGAGCGTGATCGCTTAGGAGAGGCGATATTGTTATGCCCGATGCATCAGCCGACAATCCGATTTCCGATACCTTGCGCGGGTGCTGCGAAAGCGGGCG
>JBEKLW010000501.1:0-2782 GCA_050008815.1 Bryobacteraceae bacterium | reverse complement strand
CCGGAAGCGGAGCCCCTCCTCCTGAAGAGAAAAATCCCAACTGGAGAAGAATAACGCTTCTCAGCTACAGCGCTTAGAGGTGTGATTATAAAGATTGGCCGGTTATTTCCGACTATACGTCCAAGTGACGCGCCGGTGTGAGGAACTCTTGTCGGGCCCAGAGGGGCGTTTTCGAAATTCTTTGGAACTCTTGGGCGACTGCTATCGTATTCCGATAAGAGGTGACCATGGGTGAAAAAAGAGCCGATCTTCTACGTGGAACTCGCGACCTGCTGGTATTGAAAGCGCTGTCCTTGGAACCTTTGCATGGAGTTGGCGTCTCCCGACGCGTCACGCAAATCACCAAGGGAGCCTTTCAGGTGAGTTTCGGTTCGCTCTTCCCCTCTTTGCACCGCATGGAGGAGAGGGGATGGGTGGAAGCCGAGTGGCGCACGTCAGAAAATAATCGTCGGGCCAAATACTACAGGCTGACTTCATCTGGGCGTACACAACTCAAGGTCGAAGAGCGGGATTGGAACCAGGTGGTCAAGATCATGACGGCGGCCGTTCAATCCACCTGAGTCCGGATGGGAGGCATCATGTCAACGCGAATACTGAGTTTGTTCCGGAACCTCTTGCGCAAGCACACAGTTGAGCAGGCATTGGACGACGAACTCCGGTCTTCTGTGGAAGTTCTGACGGAGGAGAAGATGAAGGATGGGTATTCGCGATCAGCAGCCCGTCGGCAGGCGCTCATTGAACTCGGCGGCGTGGAGCAAGTCAAGGAGGAGGTCCGCGCCATACGGGCTGGGCGCTTTCTGGAGGACTTTGCCAAGGACGTCCGTTTTGCATTCCGTACTCTGGCCAAGTCGCCCGGCTTCACTGCCGTGGCTGTGCTGACGCTGTCGCTGGGCATCGGGGCCAACACCGCCATCTTCAGCATTGTCCACGACTTCATTTTCAGCCCGCGGCCCTACCCCCACGAGGCGCAAGTCGTCCAGTTCTACACGCAGGACAAGAGACACCCCAGCAACTTCCGCTCGTTCTCCTATCCCACCTACACCGACATCCGCGAACGGAGTGCGGCGAGAGCTGTCTTTTCCGGCGTGCTGGCTCACAACATGGCGATGGTCAGCCTCGGCGAGGGCGAAACCTCCCGGCGCACGTTCGTTGCTCTCGTCAGCTCGAACTACTTCCGCACGCTCGAAGTTCCGCTGCTGCGGGGCCGCGCGTTCCTCCCCGAGGAAGAAACCCCCGGCAGCGCCGCCCCCGTCGTCATCGCCAGCCATGTTTACTGGAAGAAGACGGGCTTCGACCCTCAACTCGTCGGCAAGGCCATCCGGGTCAACGAGCGCTCGTTCACGGTGGTCGGCATCACGCCGGAGCATTTCACCGGAACGATGATGATCTTCGGGCCCGAGCTCTATTTCCCCCTCGGGGATTACGACCTGCTCACGAACGATTTCGAAGCCCAGGCCAAGCGCACCCTCGAACGGCGCGATGGCTATGCTCTCCTCCTTGTCGGACGCCTCAAGCCCGGCGTCACCGCCGTGGCCGCAGGGGCTGCCCTCCAGTCCGTCGCCACCAATCTCGAAAGGGCCCTGCCGGTTGAGCAGAAGGATCAGACTTTCATCATCCGCCCCCTGCCCCGTTTGGACACGGGGGGAAGCCCTACCGACGAGAGCGGTCTGACCGTGATCGGCCTCATGCTGTTTGCCTTGGCCGCCATCGTGCTCTTCGTCGCCTGCCTCAATCTTGCGAGCGTGCTGCTCGCCCGGGGCTTGGCGCGCCGCAAGGAGATTGCCATTCGCCTGGCGCTAGGGGGCGGCCGCAATCGCATCATCCGGCAACTCCTGACCGAGGGCCTGGTGCTTTCCCTCGCGGGCGGCGCCGGCGGCTTCCTGATCGGGCTCCTGTCCTCCGATCTGCTGGCGGCCTCGCTGGGTGCTCGCATGCCGGTGGCCGTATTTCTCCGCGGCGGCGCTGATCCCGCCGTCTTCGTGGCCACCCTCGGCTTCTGCGCCCTCGCCACGCTATTCTTCGCCCTGGGACCCGCGCTCAAGCTCACGCGCGCCGACCTGGTCACCGATCTTAAGGAGCAGGCGGGCGAGGATTCCGCTCCGCGCCGCCACCGCTGGCTCCCGCGCAATCCCCTCGTCGTGGCGCAAATCGCTCTCTCGCTCGGCCTGCTCACCGCCGCCGGACTCTTCATCCGTGGTGCGCTCAAGGCCGGCAGCGTCGAAACCGGCTTTAAAGCCGATTCCACCATTCTCATCGAGGCCGACGCCAGTCTCGGCGGCTACGACCAAACCCGCAGCTTACAGGTTTATCGCGCTGCTTGCGACCGCCTGGCCGCGCTGCCCGGGGTGCAGGCCGCCAGCATCGCTTCCATCGTGCCCTTCGGTCTCCTCACCCTGAACCGTCCCGTACAGCGCGCTGGGGCGAAGTCCGGCCCCGACACTCACCCCACTACCGCCGCCGATGGCTTGGCCTTCAGAGTCCGCTGGAGCAGCGTCGGTGCTGACTACTTCGCGACCATGGGTCTGCCGCTGCTGCGCGGCCGCGCGTTCACCAAGATCGAAGCCGAGGTGCCAGGCGCCCCGCCCGTCGCCATCATCGACGAAGTGCTCGCGAAAAAGCTCTGGCCCGAGGGCGACGCGCTGGGCCAGCGCATCCAATGGGCCGAAAGCGGCACTCCCACGGCCGGCGGCGGAGGGAGCGGCACCATGGGCGTCAGCGACGACATCGCCAGACGCGCCCAGGACCCCCCATCGGTCGAGATTGTCGGGATCGTGCCCGCTAC
>JBEKLW010000500.1:0-2814 GCA_050008815.1 Bryobacteraceae bacterium | reverse complement strand
GCCACCGTGGCTCGCCGTGGTCGCTGGCGAAAATAAAAAGGCCCGCCCCCTCTGTGTCAACAATAGTGAGACATCTTCGCCATCAACAATTACTGTAGGGGCGGAGAAAGATTCCCACCTTCATGAGCAAGACCAATGGTAGGCGGATGGAGTTGAATACTGCGGAGTTGGAAGATTCGCAGCGGAGGGAGGGCGAGCGTAGCGAGTCCGACCGCAGCGGAGGAGATTCCAACTCCGGGGGCGCGCCGCGGATGGCCCCCATCCCTGATCCTGAGGTGGCGGCTAAGCCCGTTCGCCGCCGGTTCACCGCCGATTACAAGCGCTCGATTCTTGAGCAAGCCGACGCCTGTCAGGATGCCGGCGCCATCGGCGCTCTGTTGCGCCGGGAGGGACTGTACTCGTCCCATCTGTCCACCTGGCGGCGCCAAGTCCGGCGGGGGGAATTGGCCGCCTTGACTCCCAAGAAGCGCGGCCGCAAGACGACCGTGAGTCCGCTGCTCGAGGAGAATCGCAAACTGGTGGCGGCCAACGCTCGTCTGCAGAAGCGCCTGGAAGATGCCGAATTTATTATCGAAGTCCAAAAAAAACTTGCAGCGGCACTGGGGCGGCCGATCCCGGAGCGCAAGAACGACGAGGGGAACGAATGAGCGCAGTCAAGGAGCTGGCTCCTCATGTCGGCCAGTCGGCCGCGTGCCGCGCTCTGAGCGTACCACGGGCTTCCTGGTATCGCGGCTTGCAGCCGGTCGCGCCGCCCGCGGCTCGGCCTACCCCAGCGCGAGCGCTCTCACCGGCCGAGCGACAGACGGTGCTGGACCATCTGCACTCGGAACGTTTTCGGGACAAGTCTCCGGCGGAAGCCTTCGCCACTCTACTGGATGAAGGGGTCTACCTTTGTTCGGTCAGTAGCATGTATCGGATCTTGGCCGAAAGCGGCGAAGTGCGGGAGCGTCGGGACCAGCTTCATCATCCCGAATACAAGAAGCCGGAACTGCTAGCCACGGCTCCCAACCAAGTCTGGAGTTGGGACATTACCAAGCTGCTGGGGCCGGCGAAGTGGACCTACTTTTATCTCTATGTGATCCTGGACATCTTCAGATGGGATGAGACGGCTGGTCTCGCGGAGCAGCTAAGCTGACCGCAACGCACTCGAGGGTGCAAAAGGAGACCAGCCGATGAGCAAGATTAGCAAACCAGCAGGACGTAAGAAAACAACGACGGACAAGCCAGAGATGACGATGGGGATTGATGTGGGCGACCGCTACAGCCATCTGTGTCTTCTCGACGAGGAGGGAGAAGTGGTGGAGCGGGACCGTGTGCGAAGCACGGAAGCGGCGTTCCGGCGGCATTTTGAAGGCACGCCACGTCTGCGCATCGCTCTGGAGTGCGGCACGCACTCACCCTGGATGAGCCGTTTGTTCAAGCAGCTCGGCCACCAGGTGGTCGTAGCCAACGCGCGCAAGATTCCCACCATCACCGAAAGCGAATCGAAGAACGATGGTCGCGATGCCGAACAACTGGCGCTGATGGCCGCCTTCAATCCAAAGCTACTGTCGCCACTGGAGCATCGCAGCCTGGCCCGCCAGCAGGATCTGAACCTGGTCCAGGCACGCGCCATCCTGGTTAAGGCGCGGACCATGATCGTCAATGCGCTGCGCGGCCTGGTCAAGAGCGCCGGCGGCCGGCTGCCCGCCTGCTCGAGCGAGTCGTTCCCGGACCGCGCCGCAGGCGCTGTTCCGCCCGCCCTGGCCGACGTGGCCGCACCGCTGGTCGAGCAGATCGCCCGCCTCAACATGCAGATCGGGGTCATGGACCAGCAGATCGAAAAGCTGGCTAACAAATATCCCGAGATCGGACTGCTGCGCAGCGTGCCGGGCATCGGGCCGGTCGTCGCTTCCGCTTACGTGCTCACGCTCGACCGGCCCGATGCCGTGCCCAAAAGCCGTTCGGCGGGAGCCTTCCTCGGCCTGCGCCCCGGCCAGAGCCAATCCGGCGACAGCGACCCGCAGAGGCGCATTACGCGCACCGGCAACACCTATCTGCGCTGTCTGCTGGTGCAATCGGCACAATATATCCTGGGACGCTTCGGCCCCGATTCGGCCTTACGCCGTTGGGGCCTGAAGCTGGCCGCCATCGGAGGCAAGCGAGCCAAGAAGCGAGCCATCGTCGCCGTGGCCCGCAAACTGGCTGTCATCCTGCACAGCATGTGGCGCAGCGGCCAGCGATTCCAACCCTTTCCACAACCGGTGCAGGCCTGACCGGCAACGCAACCGCAACCTCTAACCAAAGCAAACCAGATGTGAAGACGGAAAACAGGCAATGATCTCAGAATCCATCTCGTGTCCGGGTGACTGCGCGCAGGGGCTTGGCCGTCATAGGCCGCGCTTCAGATAGCAGCCCCGATTCATCACCATCGGGCCCCAACAGGCACCGAGCCAAAACGGCTCACCATGAGTGCGTATAGAAGCCCGAGATGAATCTGACACACGAGAACAAAAGCAAAGGCAAAAGCAAAAACTTCCAATGAAGGGAAAAACAAAAAACCGCTTGACACCACCAGCCGTCTCATAGAAGCCCCTGAGGGATGCTGTGTTGTCTCATGTTCGACATCCCTTCAGAGTTCCTCGACAGGTTCTAAGGTGGTTCAGCGTTATCGGACGGCGGTGGCGGCGAACTTTCTGACCATGGCCAGCAGCAGCTTGCGGTCGCTCTCGTTCAGGTTGGAAGAGTAGCGGCGAATCTGGGTGAGGAAGCGCAGTTCCTCGTCGGAGAGCCTCTGGGTGTTGTACTCGTGGCCGAGCGAGTCGTCGGCAAAGA
>JBEKLW010000050.1:0-9633 GCA_050008815.1 Bryobacteraceae bacterium | reverse complement strand
CGCTCGGCAGGATGATGTTGGCGGTGTTGCCGGAGCCCCGCAGCTCCAGCGCGAGAGTCCGGATGAGCGAGACCAGCGCGGCCTTGGAGGCTCCATAGGCGCCCAGGGTGGCCGCCGGATCGAGGGCTGTCCGCGACCCGATCGCGACAATCCGGCCGCCCCCGGCCGCCGGCATCGCTCTCAGCGCGGCCCGGATGGTGAAGAACGCGGCGTTGAGATTGACGTCCAGCATTCGCTGCCAGATGTCGTTGCTGGTCTCCTGAACCGTCACGCCGCCTTCAAACCCGCCGACCAGGTGCAGCAGAACATCCACCCGTCCGTAGCGCTCCTGAATGGCCGCGATGACCCGATCCGCCCTGCCGGGGGCCGTCAAATCCGCCAGGATGCTGAACCAACGCCCCTCGGCGGGCGGCACTGCCCGGCCTGAGCGCGACACTCCCACGACGCGCGCGCCGGCATCCAGAAAAGCCTGGGTGACGGCGATGCCCAGCCCGCCGTCGGACCCGGTGATGACCACGACCCTCTCACTCGGCTCTCTCATGTGCACAAGGTTACCGCCGGGGCGGGGGCGGGCGCAGGCGCGCTGCCATCTGTTTGGGGGCCGCGCGGTAGGGCTGCCATAATGCCAGTGATGGCCGAAACGCTGCCGCGCCTGCGCTCGGATCTCGACTTCCTGCCGTCACCGGCGCCGAATCGTCCCGGCCTCATGATCCGCGATCCGTTCCGCTATTCGGACACCACGCTGATCATTCCCCCGGCGCTGGTCGAGTGCCTTCAGTTCTTCGACGGCCGTTGGACCGACCTGGACCTCCGCGCCGCACTGGTCGAGTTGACCGGGGACCTGCGCGTGAGTGAGCTCGAGCAGCACCTGCGGCAGGCGCTTGGCGACGCCGGGTTTTTCCAGGACGAGGTGTACCAGCGGCTGCGGGAGGAGCGGCGGTCCGCTTTTCTCGATGCGCCGCGCCGCGAGCCGTCGCAAGCGGGTGCGGCGTATCCGGAAGATCCCGCCCGCCTCAGAGCGCTGCTGGAGGGCTACCTGTCGGAGGCGCCCGCGCCGGCCGTGCCGCGGCCGCTGGTGGGCATTGCGGCGCCGCACGTCAGCCCCGAGGGGGGCTGCCGCTGCTACGCGGCGGCCTACGCTGCGCTCCAGCCCGAGGACCGCGACCGGGTCTTCGTCATCCTCGGGACATCGCACTATGGCGAGCCCGAGCGGTTTGGGCTGACGCGCAAGCCGTTCGTGACGCCGCTGGGCGAAGCTCCGACGGAGAGCGATCTGGTGGAGCGGCTCGCCTCCGCCGCCGGCCCGGCGGTGACGCTCGAAGACTACTGCCACGCCGTCGAGCACTCCATCGAATTCCAGGTGATTTTCCTTCAGCACCGCTTTGGCCCGGGTGTCCGGATCCTGCCCATCCTGTGCGGGACGTTTGCACGCGGCCTGGCGAGCGGCCGCCAGCCGGAGGACGACGCCAATGTCGGCCGGTTCCTGGCCGCGCTGGGAGAGCTGGCCGCGGAGCAAGGCGAGCGGCTCTGCTGGGTTCTCGGAATCGACATGGCCCACATGGGCCGCCGCTACGGCGACCTGTTCGCCGCTCGCGCCGGCCAGGACCGCATGGAGGAAGTCTCGGCGCTCGACCGCGGGCGCATCGAGCTGCTCAAGCGCGGCGATGCCGGCGGGTTCTGGGAGGCCGTGCGCGAGGGCGCCGATCCGCTGAAGTGGTGCGGCTCGGCGGCGCTCTACACGTTCCTGCGCGCCGTGCCGCGGGTGCGCGGCGAGCTGCTGCGCTACGAGCAGTGGAACATCGACGAGCAGAGCGTCGTCAGTTTCGCAGCCATGGCGTTCTCGGCGCCGGAGGCGCGCTGAGAAGCCGCCGAGCGCTCACTGCCGCGAGGCCACCCAGTAGCCGGGGCGCGTGCGGACCTTCGTGTCCCGGCGGTTTACCGTGACCACGATGTCGTGGAAGCCGCCCTCCTCCTTGTTGCTCGGCACGTAGGTGATCAAATACTCCGAGTGCAGCTCGTTGCCGATGCCGGTGATGGCGCGCTCCAGGTCTCGCTGCGAAACAAACGAATGCTCTTTGCCGCCCGTGAACTGGGTGTAGACCTCCACCGGGTTGGCGACGAAGATCGCCTTGGCCTGGCGAAAGATCTCGGTGAAGGCGGGAATGACGTTGCCGGCGTTCTTCCCCACGACCGGCGCCACCTGCTCGGCCGACGATGGCCAGGACGGCACGCCCGCGGGCATCGGACGGGCGCTGAACGGGATCGAATCGGGCGGCGGCGGCTCGGGCTTCGCCAGGAGCGTGGTCACCGCCCGGTTGATATTGACCGAGTAGACGCTGACGTTGTCGAACTGGAGGTCGGTGAGCGCATCGCGCACCCGGGCTTCACTGCCTCCGTCCCGCGTTTCGCTGATGAGCAACAAGACCCGGCGGCGATGCGGCGGGCGGCGGTTGAGCATTCGCGCGGAGGTGACCACGGCGTCGGTCAGGCGGCTGCTCGAGCTGCCGGCGCGCAGCTTCTTCAATGCCTCCTCGATCTTGTCCGTGTCCGAGGTGAAGTCCTGGAGCGTCTGGATGCGGTGGTCGAAGGCCAGAATCGCCACCTCCCCCTGCTCGCCCGTGACCAGGCCCTGCAACAGCGATCCGATCTTCTGGATCTTTGGCAGCACCGACTCGGTCGCCGAGCTGGCCTGGATGGCCACGACCAGCGAGATGGGCACGTAGGTGACATCGACCTGGATGCGCTGCGGCTGACCGTTGTCCGTGAGGCGGAAGTCCTGTGGCTGGAGGCCGTTGATGTAGTTGCCCTGGTCGTCGGTGACGACGGTCGGCACGACGACGACTTGCACGCCCGCGCGGAATGTCGGCGGCTCCTGGGCCGCCGCCAGACCGGCCAGCACCAGGCTCAATATGAACGCTCGCTTCATGGGTCTCACAATCCAGACGCCGCCGCCCACCCGGCCGTTTCCGCTCGGTGGCGGTGCGACTTTCCGTGCCCGGGGCTCAGTTGCCGGCCGGGTGCTCGGTCTCCCCGCGGAGAAGCTCGAAAACGTGCGGTACAACACCAATGATAGCCTCCAGCGATTCCACCGCGCCGCGCGGCGAGCCGGGCAGGTTGACGATCAGGACCCGGCCGCGCACGCCCGCGACTCCCCGGGACAGCACTGCCATCGGCGTCGAGAGGCGGCCCACCGCGCGCATCAATTCGGCCAGGCCCGGAATGTCGCGGTCGATCACCGCGCGCGTGGCCTCGGGCGTGACGTCGCGGGCCGCGACGCCGGTGCCGCCGGTGGTGAAGATCGCCGAGAGCTGGTTGCCATCGGCCAGCGTGGCCAGACGCCGCGATATGACCTCCAGCTCGTCCGGGAGCGCTTCCAGCACGCTCACCGACCAGCCGAGCTGCTCGAGCCGCGCGCGCACCGCGGGGCCGGAAATGTCGGTGCGCCGGCCCGCCGACACCGAATCGCTGATCGTGAGCACCGCAACCTGAATCATCGCCGGGGAGATCCCGCGCGCCGGTAGTCGCCGCTCTTCCCTCCCGTCTTCCGGAGCAGGTAGAGGTCCTCGATGGCGATCGACTTGTCCAGCGCCTTGGTCATATCGTACACGGTCAGCGCGGCGACCGCGGCCGCCGTCAGCGCTTCCATCTCGACGCCGGTCGGAGCCAGCGTGGCCACGCGCGTCAGGATGCGCACGCCGCCGGCTTCCAGATGCGTCTCCACGTCGGCGTGCGTAAGCGGCAGCGGATGGCACAGCGGAATGAGTTCCCAGGTGCGCTTGGCGGCGGCGATGCCCGCGATGCGCGCCACTTCGAGCGGGTCGCCTTTGGGGTTGCGCGAGAGCTTGGCCAGCGCCTTAGGCGGAATGCGGACGAAGGCCTGAGCCCGCGCCGTGCGCGCGGTGGCCCGTTTGCCGGAGACATCCACCATGCGCGCCCGGCCGGCCGCGTCGAAATGAGACAGCGCTAACCGCGCGGCGGCGCGCCTGCGGCCGAGAGGCGGCGCATCCCGTGCCGGTGAAACGGTCTTCGTTTGGCTTGGAGAGGGCTTCTTCATCGGATCATCACTCGGATGAGGTCGCCGGCGGCCCAGCTTTCGCGGTCCTCCTCGGCGACCAGGAATGAGTTGGCGCGCACCAGCGCCGCCAGGTCGCTCGAGCCCTTCCAGGGCACGGGCGTCACCGTGGCGCCATCCGCGCTCAGCCGCGCCGGCAGGAAGCGCGTCAGCCCCGGCTTGTGCCGGAAGCTAGTGGTGAGGTGCGCCAGCGTCAGCGGCAGCGGCGGGTCCGGTACGCCCCCCAGCCGCTCCAGCGCCGCGCGTGCGAACAGCTCGAAGGTGACTAACGTCGAAACAGGGTTGCCGGGCAGGCCGAAGAAGAACGTGCCCGTGGCCCGGCCGAAAACCGTTGGCCGGCCCGGCCGGATCAGCACGCCGTCGAAGTAGAACTCCGCGCCCAGACTCGCCAGCGCCGGCTTGGCCACGTCGTACCTGCCCGCCGAGACGCCGCCCGAGATGAGCAGAAGGTCGGCCTTGAGACCCTGCCCCAAGAGCGCCCGCGTGACCTCGAGCGTGTCGCCGGCCACCGGCAGCACGACGGGGATTCCCCCGGCACGGCGCACTTGCGCTTCCAGTGAGTGCGCGTTCGAATTGCGGATCTGGTAGGCGGCGGGCGTCGCGCCGGCGTCGACGATTTCATCGCCGGTGGTAAGAATGGCGACTCGCGGCTGCGGGTGGACCGGGACCTGCACCCGGCCGACGGCGGCCAGCAGGGCCACCTCCGCCGCTCCGATGCGCGCGCCGTCCTCGATCAGCACGTCTCCCGCGCGGGCTTCTGAGCCTTGCGGATTGATGTACTGGCCCGGCTCGGCTTTGGGCGCGGTGATGCTCGCGCCCTCGCGCTCGACGTGCTCCACCATCACGACGGCGTCCGCGCCCGTGGGGACGGGGGCGCCGGTCATGATCTCGACCGCTTCGCCGGGGTCATGGGCGCGCTCGAGGATCTCCCCAGCGCGTACTTCGGCCACCACGCGCAACCGCCCCGGCGTGTCGGTCGCGCGCACGGCGTAGCCGTCCCGGACCGCGCGGGCCAGGGCGGGGAAGTCGCGATCGGCTGTGATCGCAGCCGCCAGCACGCGCCCGCAGGCGCTCTCGAGCGGCACGGTAACCGCCGGACCGCTCCGGCGCGGCACGCTCTCGAGCACGCATTCCCGCGCCTGCTCAAAGCTGAATGTCACCACGCCCGAATTCTAGCAGCCGCCGAGGCGCGCCACATCCGGAAGATACCGGCCTCCCGCAAGCCACAGCCGAAGGCGTGTGAGAAGATCGGGCTAGTAGGGTCTATGCTTAACCAGCTCACGCTCACCGAGATGGCTGCCGGGGTGCGGTCGGGACGCATCAGCTCAGCCGAACTCGTCGAGGCCCACCTCGACCAGATCGAGGCGCAGAAGGCGCGCATCAACGCTTTTGTCAGTGTATTCGCCGAGGAGGCGATGGAGGCGGCGCGCGCCGCCGACGAAGCGCGCCTTCACCGCCTGGCGCTGGGCCCGCTTCACGGCGTCCCGCTCACCATCAAGGACAGCTTCGACGTCGCCGGCCAGCCGACCTACTGCGGCAGCAAGCTGCGCCTGGACCATCGCGCCCAGGCCGACTCAACAGCGGCGCGGCGCCTGCGCGAGGCCGGCGCGATTTTGCTGGGAAAGACGAACACGCCCGAGTTCCTGTACAACTACGAGACCGACAACCACATTGTGGGCCGCACGAACAATCCCTGGAACCCCATGTGCACCTCGGGCGGCTCGAGCGGCGGCGAGGCCGCGGCGATTGCGACCTTCTGCTCGGCCGGAGGCATGGGCAGCGACGGCGGCGGCTCCATCCGCGTGCCGGCGCATTTCTGCGGCATAGCCGGGCTGAAGCCCACGCCCGGACGCGTTCCGGCCGCGGGCCACTTCCCGCTCATCAACCACCCCGGCGGCCTGCTGGGCGTGGGCGGACCCATGGCCCGCACCGCCGAGGACGTGCGGCGGCTGTTCCAGGTGACCGCGGGTGACGACAGCGACGACCCGTTCTCGGCGCCCGTGCCGCTCCGCCAGCCGTCGCTCGAGGGGCTGCGCGTCGGGGTGTGGGAGCAGTTCTACGGCGTGCCGGTGCAGCCGCCCCTCCGCAAAGCCGTCGAGAAGGCGGCGCGCGCGCTCGGCCAGCTCGGCTTCGCCGTCGAGCCAATGCAGCCGCGCGGCCTGGAGCGCGCCCCGGAGTTGTGGTGGTTCTTCTTCGGCCGGCTGGCCGCGCCGTTTATCAAGCAGATGGTGGCCGGCCGCGAGCAGGACGTTCACTGGACCGGGCTCGAGCTCGTCAACATGGCGCTCGAAGAGCCCGCGCCGACGATGGAGCAGGTGGTCGAGAATCTGGCCGCGCGCGACGCCATGCGCGGCGCGCTCTTGCGACAGATGCGCGCCTGCCCCGTGCTGCTCACCCCGGCCTGCGGCGTAATCGCCTTCCCGCACCGCCAGCGGCGCTACGAGACCGGCGAGAGGCCGATTGGCCTGCTCGAGGCCATGATGCCGCTCACCTGGGTCAACCTGCTCGGCCTCCCAGCCGTGGTGATCCCGTTTGACCGCGCCGCCGATGGCCTGCCGGTGGGCGTGCAACTGGTCGGACGGCCGTTCGAGGAGGAGCTGCTGCTGGAGCTGGCCGTGCGGCTGGAGGAGGCGCGCGGGCCGTTCGCCTCGCCCGTGACTCTCTAGCGCGTGTTGTGGATCAGCGCGCGAGCCGGCGGCGCATGCCGGCGAGCGCAAGCAGACCCGCGCCGATGAGGCCGCACGCTGCGGGCTCGGGGACTGCGGTTCCACCCTGGTTCACGACGACGTTGTCAATGCTCGTACTGCCCTCGATTTGCACATTTCCGAGGAAGCGGAAGCCGCCGATTCCGTCGCTGGAAGTGGCGGAATAGTGCGCGTATACCCCGGGGTTGGTCCAGGCGCCGTAGGTGAGCGTCAGCGGGGTGCTCAGCAACACATTGTTCTCCGCATCAAAGATCTCAACCTGCAGGGGAACCCATCCTGCGATGTCGATAGATAGCGAGGTTAGAGTCGCGCCGAACGCCGGCAGGAACGAAATGATCATATCGCCCGAGTGGTATGTGCCGTCGGTAATCCACAACCCGTCCGGATTGTTCCCGCGATTCGAATGCGGGTCGCCTTGCGTGACATAGTAGTTCACAGCGTTCGAATTCACGCCAAACCAGCCCGACTCCCAGGCCGGGAACGGCGCGTTGAAATCCTCGGTCAGGACGCCCGCAGCGGCAGGCAACGCTATTAGAACCAGGACAACGACAAGGACAAAGCGCACAAAAACCTCCTTCTCGCCATTATAAAGGTGCCCCGGGTGAATTCAGGCAAGGAGTTTTCGAGATGTGGTACCAGTACTATCCAGCGCTCCGACACTTGGCTGATGTCCCCCACCGCGCCGACCTTCGCGCGCCTCGTATCTCGAGCCCTCTCATCGCGCCTCGCTGCGATCGTGGTGAAACATCCGGGCTAGTAGAGGGGCGCGACAGGCGGCCGCTGAGGGGCGCGGGTTAAGATGGAGGCGTATGCTCCGATGGATTGTTCTGCTGCTGGCGAGCGCCCTGGCGGCCCTGCCGGCAGGCCCGGCGGGAAAGGTCTTCCCATACGCCTACGATCAGCACGACTTCCCGAACGGGTTGCGCCTGATCACGATCCCGACTGACTACCCGAACGTGGTGTCGGTCTTCATCGTCGTCCAGACCGGCTCGCGGAACGAGGTCGAGCCCGGCAAGAGCGGCTTTGCGCACTTGTTCGAGCACCTGATGTTCCGCGGCACCGCGACTTTCCCGACGGCCAGGTACGAAGCCGTCCTCAAGTCGATGGGCGCGGCTTCGAACGCTTACACCACGGACGACCACACGGCCTACCACACCACCTTCTCCAGAGAAGACCTGGAGACCGTGCTGAGGATGGAGGCCGACCGTTTCCAGAACCTGGACTACTCGCGTGAGAAGTTCCGCACCGAGACGCTGGCAGTGCTGGGCGAGTACAACAAGAACAGCGCCAACCCGATCTCGAAGCTCTACGAGGTGCTGCGCGATACGGCCTTCGACCGTCACACCTACAAGCACACCACCATGGGCTTCCTCCGGGACATTGAGGACATGCCCAACCAGTTCGAGTACAGCCGGCAGTTCTTCGATCGCTACTACCGGCCGGAGTACACCACGATCGTCATCGCCGGGGACGTCCAGCCCCAGGCGGCGCGCGCGCTGGTGGAGAAGTACTGGGGCGGCTGGAAGCGCGGCAGCTACCAGGTCGCGGTCCCCGCCGAGCCCCCGCAGAGCGGGCCGCGCACCAACCACATCGACTGGCCGACGCCCACGCTGCCCTGGGTGACCGTCTCCTTCCACGGCCCCGCGTATTCGGATGAGCGCAAGGAGCAGGCCGCGCTGGACCTGATCTCCTACCTGGGTTTCTCGGAGAGCTCGGACCTGTACCAGAAGCTGGTCATCCAGCAGCAGACCGTGGATGAGCTCGAGGCCGACAACCCGGACCGCGTGGACCCCTGCCTGTTCACCGTGTTCGCGCGGGTGAAGAAGCCCACTGAAATGGATGCGGTGCGCGACGACATCCTGGCGGCGGTCAACAGCTTCCGGGAGAAGCCGGTGGACGCGGCGCGGCTGGAGGCCGTGAAGCGGCACCTGCGCTACGCTTTCGCTCTGAGCATGAACAACAGCGAGGCCGTGGCAAGCTCCGTGGCGCGCTTCGTGGCGCTGCGGCGGACGCCGGAGACCATCAACCGCCTGTATGAGGTCTACGACAGCATCACGCCCCAGGACATCCAGGCCGTCGCCCAGAAGTACTTCAGCGACAGCAGCCGAACCATCGTCACACTGACCGGAGGGAAGGCGCAATGAAACCATTGTGGGTTGCAGCTCTGCTGATGAGTTCGACGGCGCTGTCGGCCGCCCCCCCGCAAGTGGTGGCGCTGCCCTCGAAGTCGCCGCTGGTGACGTTCCGGTTCGTGTTCCTGACGGGCGCGGCTGCGGACCCCGCCGGCAAGCCCGGCGTGGCGGCGCTCACGGCCGCGATGCTGGCCGAGGGCGGCACGCGCACCATGGCCTACAAGCAGATCGTGGACGCCTTGTTCCCGATGGCGGCCTCGGTCTCCGAGCAGGCCGACCAGGAGATGATCACGTTCTCGGGAACGACGCACGTCGACAATCTCGAGGCCTACTACGGCTTATTGCGCACGATGCTGCTCGAACCCGGCTGGCGCCAGGAGGACTTCGTGCGCCTGCGCGACGACGCGGTCAACTTCCTGCGCGTGTCGCTCCGCGGCAACAACGACGAGGAGCTGGGCAAGGAAGTTCTCTACAACCAGATCTACGCCGGGCATCCCTACGGCCACCACGACGTCGGCGCCGTCTCCGCGCTGGAGCGAATGACCATCGCCGACCTTCAACGGTTCTATCACGAGCACTTTACGCAGTCGAGTCTGGTGATCGGCCTGGCGGGGGGCTACCCGGAGGGCTTCCTCCAGCGGGTCGAAGCCGACTTTCGGCGGCTTCCGGTGGGGACGGGGCGCGAGGCGGGCGTCCTTCCGGCGCCGCAGCCGATCCACGGTCT
>JBEKLW010000005.1:0-17254 GCA_050008815.1 Bryobacteraceae bacterium | reverse complement strand
GATGGAACGGGCGGACCTGGAGGGCGGCCAGCGTGGCGGTCCAGGCCTCGGGCAGTTTGCGGCGGCGGCAGAGTTCGCGCGCCTGGCCCAGGTGACCCACCAGGGCGCAAGGAGGCAAGGCCAGGGGAGCTTTGGCCTGCGGTTGGCTGGCGCCAGCAGAGCCGGGCTGGACGCGCGGCTCCGGGCAGGCTTTGCCCTTGGGCTGGCCGTGGGTATTGCCGGCGAGCAAGCCGGAGGCGTACCTGGCCCGGGCCTCGGCGACCTCTTTTGCGCCGCGTTCGCGGTTGGCATGCTCCACACTGCCGGGTGACTCCAGGTAGAGTCCAAGCGTCTCCCGGACATGCAGGAAGTTTCGCGTTTGGGCGATGCGCAGCCAGAACTCGTAATCGCCGGCCGAAACGAAGCTCGCGTCAAAGTAGCCGTGTTCCTTGTGCACCTCGCCCCGCCACATCGGCTGCGGTCCGACAAAGCAGCCCTTGAGCAACAGGTCGGCGCGGTTGAAATCCAGCCATTGGCACTGGTTGACCACGGTAGCCGTTTCAAAGGTCTCGTTCTCCGTACGGGTGAGCAAGCAGTCGGCATAGACCAGCGTGACCTCCGGATGCTCCTCCAGGGTGCGGGCGAGCACTTCCAAAGCGTCCCGCCGATGCCGGTCGTCCTGCGGCCGGTGGGAGATGACGACTTCATCCACGTGATGACCGCCCCCTCCTATTTTCGGGCGGAGACCTTGGTGCCCATCCTTCTGATCGCCTATGTCCTCCAATCCTGGGCGCAGTTCCACGAGACCGGTGTTCTGATCCGTGGGCGCACCGAGTTCATCACACTGATCAACTGGCTCAGCGCCGGCGCGGCTTTGCTGGGCTACGTCTTGCTCATTCCTCGCTGGCACGGACTGGGTGCGGCCATCGCCACGGTGGCGGCCTTCGCGGTGCGGCAGGTCGCAACCCAGATCGCCTCGCAGCACCTTGTGCCGATCCGGTACCAATGGCGGCCGGTGTGGCGCCTGGTCGCAGCGGCGACGGCCGTGTACGGTGTGTCCCTGCTGATTCCGCGCTTGCCCATCTGGGAGTCAATTGTGTTGCGCTCGATGCTATTGTGTAGCTACGCGCTCCTGGTGTGGTTCGCCGGCGTCATACACAAGGATGACCGGGAGCGCCTACGAGACCTCGTCGGCACGGCAATGAGTCGTCTCCGGTGAACGAGCGATGAGCGATGATTCCGGCATGACGCCTGTCCGGGTGCTGTGCAACGCTGACTGGTTCGAGGGCAGGACGATTGGCGGGCGCGGGGTCGCAGTGCGGCGGCTGGTCGAATCCGGCTGGGCAGCGCCGTTGCGGAATCTGGTCGCTTGGTGGCGGAGCGACGTCGCCGTGTTCAACATCGCCACGCGCCAGCTGATGGTCTTGGCCGCCGCCCGAGCGCTTCTGCCATTCAGCCGCTGCCGCTTGGTGCTTGTGGACACCATCCTCAACCGGCCGCAAACGTGGCGTCAGCGGCTGCGCGTGCGCTTGATGCGCCGACTATTGCATGAGGTGGACCTGTTCATCCTCTATTTCCGAGACACCGAGGCGCTACAGCGGGTGTATGCAATTCCGGCAGCGAAGATCCGCTACGTGCCGTTCAAGGTGAATGACTTCGCCAACGTAGTGAAGGCGCCGGTTACCGACGCGGGATACATCCTCGCGTGTGGCCGCTCAAAGCGCGACTACGTCACCTTCGCTCGAGCCATGGACGGTCTGCCGTACAGGGCCACGATTCTCGTGCCCAAGGCTGAAGAGGCGCGAGTGCACGGGACGAACAGCGACCTCGCAGGGCTCCCGCCGAACGTGGCTGTCGTCCAGGACGACGGTTCGTCACGCTCGTGGATTGAGTGGATCTCGCGTGCCTCGTTCGTCGTGCTGCCGATCCTCCCAGACACGCTCGCGCCGTCCGGCATTGGGACCTACCTGGCGGCGATGGCGCTCGGGAAGTGCGTGGTGATCACCGAGGGCCTGGCGACGCGCGGGCTGCTCGATTCGAGCACGGCGGTGCTGGTGCCGCCCGCGGATGCTGCTGCGCTCCGGGCGGCCGTCGTTCGGGTAGCCGACGACAGAGCTTTCAGGGAGCGCGTGGCAGCGGCGGGGCGTGACTACGCCCGGGGGCTCGGCGACGTGTCACGACTCGCTGGCGACATAATTCACGAGGTGGAGGTTCTGCTGACGGGTCGGGAGACCGCCAACGGTACGAGTCTGCACCTTGGAGGCAGCGCGCGTTAAGAGGATTGGAAGGCGTACCATCTAGCGCTAGGGAGACGATGGGTTGAGGAATCTGCGCCTCGCGGTCCTTGTCGATTTCGCGCCCCGGAAGCTTGGGTCCTTGGAAAGATGGATGCTGGCGCTTGCGGAAGAAGCGGAACGGCGTGGGTATGACCTGGACATTTTCTCCCGGGGGCCTGTGCACCCAACACTCGCGAAGCGGTTCAACGAGCTCGGCGCTGGTTGGTTCGCGCTGGATGAGCTTGAAGCACGGCCGATACGGGGTGCATTGCGGCTGGCCCGGTACGACGTGCTGCATCTGAGTCTCATTGGGGTACGGAGCCGCATCGCGCGTATCTGCGTCGCGGCGTGGCCTGCGCGCGTGCTCTTCGTCGATCACCTCTCTGGTGGTGGCAGGCGTTCTTCGGGGATTCGTGGCGCCGTAGCGGCTCTCGTAGACGCGGTGATGCTGGCTCGGGTGTCCGGGTTCGCCGGCGTGTCCAACTACGTGCGGGACCGCGACGTGTCCAGGTACCGCTTATCGCGGTCCAAGGCACGGACCATTTACAACGGTGTCGACCTGGAGTTCTATCGGCCTGCGTTAACTGCTCGACCCCGCGACTCCGGCGTTCGCATCATTGCGGTCGCATGGCTGATTCCGCCAAAAGGCGTTGACGTTCTCCTTCGGGCGTTCGCACGCTTGACGGAGCCCGGGTGCGAGCTGCTGGTGGTCGGTGACGGGCCGGAAGAGTCGAAGCTCAAGGACCAAAGTCGCAGACTCGGAATCGAGTCCCGCACACAGTTCCTTGGTCTGCGTGACGACGTTCCACAGTTGCTCGGCAGCGCCGATCTGTTCGTGCACCCGTGCCTGTGGGAAGAGGCGTTCGGTCTGGTGGTTGCAGAGGCCATGGCCAGCGGACTCCCCACGGTGGCCTCCCGGATTGGCGGGTTGCCGGAGCTCATAGAGGACGGGTGGAGCGGGCTCCTGGTGCCGCCCGGTGATGAGATGCGCTTGGCAGAGGTCCTTGATCGCCTCGTTGGAGACGCCGATCTTCGAGGTCGCCTCGGCGGGAACGCCCGTTTGGCCGCGGTCGATCGCTTCGGTCTGGCAAGCTGTGTGAAGCAGCACCTTGACTGGTGCGCGACGGCGGCGCGACAGGAGCGTCTGTAAGGTCGCGGAACTGGATGTACCCGCCGGGTTCGAGCCTCCGCCCGTGCGCCCCGTTGTGCCCTGAGCGGGTCGTCGGCCGGCAACCGCATCGCTGGGCGATGAGTGATTCGCGGCTCAGAGAGGAGAGTCTGACAAGTGGGAGAAGCACTGGATCAGTCTGTGAGTAGGGCGAAAAGGCTTCCCCTCACGTGGCTGGCGGCCGCGGTGCTATTGGCCGCGTACGCCGGCATCCGGCTGCTGATCCTGCCCTCTGACCCGCTGGTCGCCCGAGGGTTCGGCCACGACGCCGCCTACTTGGTCATCGTCGCACGCAACCTGCTGGCTGGCAAAGGGTTCGTGCTGGACGCGCTGTGGCTGGTCTGGAAGAACCCGCCCGCCTTACCGATGCCCTATCACAACGCGGGCCCGCTCTTCCCGCTGCTCCAGGCAGGCCTTGGGCGATTCTTCGACACACCGCTCGTGCTATCGGGGTTCGTACTATCGGCGCTCGCGAGTGCCGCCCTGATGCTGGCGGTGTCGCTCCTCGTGCGGGCGTACGTTGCCAGCACCGCGGCGGCCGTTGGCATCGGCGTGCTCGTGGCGCTGTTTCCGCCCGTGTGGGCCAATTCGTGGGAAGCGATTACTGACCAGACGTGGCTCGCCCTTTTCGCGCTGTTCGTCGTCTTCCTGGTCCGCGGTCGACGACCCGCGATGGCGGTCGCTGCGGGGCTGTTCCTCGGCCTTGCCTGGCTTACGCGCTCAGCAACGGTCCTGGCCGTGCCGGCCGTCGGCTTGTGGCTGTTTCTGACGTTCGGTCTGCGCAGGGCCTTGTGGCGCGGTCTGCTGATTGCCTTGACGGCGGGTGCAGTCACGTCGCCGTGGTTGCTCCATACGGCGCGCACGTGGGGCTCCCCGCTTGCCAGTGACCAGAGTGAGTTGACGGCCATCCATGCGTACTACGCCGCACAGGTCGGGGAGATGCCGGAGCGTCTCTGGCACAGCCCGAATCGACCGGCGTCCTTTGCGTCCGTCGCGTGGGAGCATCCGGGAACGGTGCTCCGGCGCTCGTTTAGCGGCATTCCGTTCATCCTCCGCGAAGCGTTGCGCGCCGCTGCGGACTCCAGCTACTTGGGGGCTGGCGTGCTACTTGCGCTCGGAGCGGTGATCGGCTTTCGGCAGCGCCGGCTATGGCGCAGGCCCGAGGCGCTGGCCTGTGCGCTCTATGCACTCACCTTCATGGCAGCGGTCGCCGCAGGCGGTCGCCATATCGAGGATCGCTACCTGCTCGCGTTGTTCATGCTATTCGCCGCTTGGATGCTGGTCTCGCTGTACCAGGTTCTCCTGGGGGTCCGCGCCGGCCAGCGAGATCCCATCGGACTCGGAACGCTGGCGCTTGGCGCCCTCTTCCTGATCGGAGTTGTGCCGCGAGCCGGATACGGGAACGCCGCGCGCCTTCGCGGGGACGAGCCTGACAAGAGGGCCTATGCTGATGCGAGCGTGCGGCTCGCACGGGGTATGAGTGGGGGGACGCCGGTTGTCGTGGGCAGCTACCCCTACTATTACTCGCTGGTGACCGGCGCGCAGGCGCTCAGCATCCCTTATGCGGACGATGCCTTCCTGCAGTCCTACATGAAGAAGTACCACGCCCGCTTCGTGTTCCTGACAGCGGCCGAGCGTCGCTTCTGGAGGCCGGACTGGGAGAAGGCTCTTCCGTCGTTCCTGGAAATCCGCGACACGACTGGCGGCTTTCTCGTGTACGGGGCGACAACACCGTGATGCGACTGACGTCATGGCCGTGGACGTTTGGTGCCGGCCGAGCCGGCGTACGATTCCCGAACATCTCTTGTCACGGCCTCTGCATGCGCCCGCGGCTCGGGGAGCATCGTTAGTGCAGCCGCTTGAGCGCCAGCCCCGAGGAACAGGTGATCGTCTGGCACAGCTCGGGAGGAGATTTTGACCTATCGGATCCCGTTTAACCGTGCGAGCCTTGCCGGCCCCGAGCCCGAGTACCTGCTGCAGGCGGTGGCCAATGGTCACCTCGCGGGTGACGGGCCCTTCACGCTCCGGTGCCACAAGCTGCTCCAGGACGCTCTCGGGGTCCAGCGTGCACTCCTGACGACCTCGTGCACACACGCGCTTGAGATGGCGGCGCTGCTTCTGGAGGTCGGGCCAGGCGACGAAGTCATCGTGCCCTCGTTCACCTTCGTGTCCACGGCAAACGCGTTCGCCCTACGTGGGGCGCGCCTGGTGTTTGCTGATATCCGCCCGGACACCCTCAACATGGACGAACAGCGGCTGGAACGCCTCATCACATCGCGGACTCGGGCGATCGTGCCGGTGCACTACGCCGGCGTCGGGTGCGAGATGGACGCGATCTGCGCGATTGCAGCCAAGCACGGCGTGGCGGTGGTTGAGGACAACGCGCACGGCTTGTTCGGCAGATACCGCAACAGATGGCTTGGGACGTTTGGAGCGCTGGCCACGCAGAGCTTCCACGAGACGAAGAACTTCACGTGCGGCGAGGGCGGCGCACTGCTGATCAACGAAGATCGGTTCGTTGAGCGCGCAGAGATCCTCCGTGAGAAGGGGACCAACCGCAGCCGGTTCTTCCGTGGGCAGGTTGACAAATACACCTGGGTTGACATCGGTTCCAGCTACCTTCCTTCGGAGATCTTGGCGGCGTTCTTGTATGCGCAGCTGGAGACCCGAGAACGGATCCAGGCGCGGCGGCGCCAGATCTGGGAGTCCTACCGCGATCGGCTGGCCGGTTGGGGCCGCGACAATGATGTTCAGCTGCCATTTGTGCCAGCCCACTGTGAACAACCCTATCATATGTTCTACTTGGTGATGCCGTCGCTCGCTGCTCGGACGGCGTTAATTGAGCGCCTTAAGGCCCAGGGCATCTTGGCTGTCTTCCACTATTTGCCCCTGCACCTGTCCGACATGGGTCGCCGCTATGGCGGCAGAGAAGGCGACTGCCCGGTGACGGAGGCCGTGAGTGACCGGCTCGTCCGACTGCCTATGTTCGGCGCCCTGACGGACTCGGATCTTGAGGAGGTGGTCGCGGCCGTGATGGAGAAGCCGGGTGGTGCCAGGTGAAACGGATTGCCCAACGCTGTTGCGCGTGAGTAGTGTGGTTTGTACGGAGGTTGCGTCAAGGCCGCAGGCAGCCCGAACCTGGGAGACGAATGAAGCAGGACAAGCTGTCCATCACGGTCGTGGTGCCGGTCTACAATAGCGAGAAGTCGCTACCGGAGCTGTGCAGCGAGCTGGCGCAGGTATTGCCCCAAGTTGCCGCAGTTTTCGAGGTGATACTCGTCAACGACGGGAGCAGCGATGGAAGCTGGCACGTAGTCCAGGGCCTGGCACGAACGCACGAGTGGCTGCGTGGGATGACTCTTACGCGCAACTACGGCCAGCACAATGCCCTACTGTGCGGCATCCGGGAGGCTCGATACGATGTGATCGTGACGATGGACGACGACTTGCAGCATCCGGCCAGTGAGATTCCACGCCTGCTCGCCAAGATGGACGAAGGCTACGACGTGGTTTACGGCGCCCCAGAGCAGCGCGAGCATGGAGTGTGGCACAACTTGGGGTCGCACGTGCTGCGCTGGGCGCTCAGAGTCGCGATGGGGATCAAGAGCGCGCGGGATGTCAGCGCGTTTCGAGCCTTCCGCGCTGGTCTGCGTCCGGTGTTCGTCGGCTATCACAGCCCGCACATTTCGATCGACGTGCTGCTGAGCTGGGCGACCGTACGTTTTGCCGCGGTGACGGTCCAGCACAGACCGCGCCAATACGGGCGCTCCAACTACAACGTCGTTAGGCTGGTGCTCACTGGGTTCAACATGCTCACCGGCTTCAGCACGCTACCACTCCAATTCGCAAGCTTGGTCGGGTTTGCCTTCATGCTGTTTGGGGTCGGTGTGCTGGTCTATGTTGTCGGGCGCTATCTGATGTCGGGCAGCGTGCCGGGTTTCCCGTTCTTGGCATCGATCATCGCGATTTTCTCCGGTGTGCAGTTGTTCGCCTTGGGCATCATCGGTGAGTATCTGGCACGGATGTTCTTCCGCACGATGGATCGGCCAATGTATCTCGTTCGTGAGCACACGCCACAGGCAGCCCATCATGATTGAAGAACTTGCCCCTGCGCATGTTGACACGATCCGTCCACTGCTCGAACAGAGCCGTCACACGCCCCACCGGTTTCTGTTCCGCGACATTCCCCGTGAGCTAGCTGCGTATTGGTTTGATGAGATCGCCGGGTGGGTGCGGTCAGGTGATGGAGAGGTGTTTGTGGCCCACGAGGGTGGTCGGTTGCTGGGGCTGGCGGCGTACTCCGCCCTACCATGGGATTCGGCGCTGTTCAAGCAGCCCATGGGTGCGATCAAGTATGTCGTGGTGGATGCAGAGGCGCCCGCCCCGCTCGCTAAGGAGCTGGTCGAAGCGGTCGAAGCCTGGGCGCGTGCGCGAGGGGTCGCCTTCTTATTGTGTAAGACGCATACCGACGACATGCAGCTGATTCATGCGTTGGAGGTGAACGGATTCCTGTTGATGGACACACTGATCGACTACGTGTATGACGCGCGCCGTTTCCCGTCAGCCGACATCATCGCGCCACCCGCACCCCCGGGGTTCTCCGTTAGACTGGCGGGTGCGACTGACCTGGATCAACTGGCCCAGGTGGCACGTGCCGCGTTTATCGGACACTTCGGGCGGTACAACTCTGATCCCCGCATCACGCCTGCACAGTCGGCGCAGGTATACGAGGAGTGGGTGCGCTCCTGTGCAAGAGGTTATGCGGACTGGATCGTCGTCGCTGAATGTGATGGCGTGATCGCCGGATACTCAATCTGGAAGAAGCCCTCCAACGCTGAATCCGCACTCAGCGTTCGCGTCGGCCACTTCAGTATCATGGGAGTGCATCCCGATTTCCGGGGGCGCGGACTGTTTGGGCCGTTGGCCTATGCCGGGATGGAGTTGCTGCGCGGCATCGCGGACTGCATCGAAGGTCCGACCCACATCAACAACTACCCTGTCCAGCGAGGTTATTCCCGGTTGCAGTGGCACGGTGCTGATGCGCACCATTCCTTCCACAGGTGGCTGACAGGACAGAGAGTTGAATGAGCTTTCTTCCCAGCATCACCATCCTGCGGGCTGGTGCGCGTGTGGACGAAGGTGGACCTGTCAGCGGAAGCTGCGGGTTCATCACATCGAACGGCGCTCGATGGCACCCCGCGAGACTCGGGCTCGTTGACGAGTTCATGTACGCAGTCATGGAGGACTCCGTTAATCCGTGAAGGGGATCATCCTCGCCGGCGGCGCCGGAACGCGGCTGCATCCAGCCACGAGGGCGGTGAGCAAGCAGCTGCTTCCGGTCTACGACAAGCCGATGGTGTACTACCCGCTCTCGGTGCTCATGCTGGCCGGCATTCGCGACATCCTGGTGATCTCGACCCCGCAGGACCTCCCACGGTATGAGGAGCTGTTGGCGGACGGCTCGCAGTGGGGGCTCTCGCTGCAGTACGCGGAGCAGCCTCGGCCGGAGGGGCTCGCACAGGCATTCATCATCGGGCGGGACTTCGTCGGCAGGGACTCAGTTTGTCTCATACTCGGCGACAACATCTTCTACGGCGACCGGCTGCGCGTGAAGCTGCGGGAGGCCGCCGCGCTCGAGCGTGGCGCGGTCGTATTCGGCTACCAGGTGCGTGACCCGCAACGCTATGGCGTCGTCACCTTTGACCCGCAGGGCAAGGCCACGAGCCTGGAGGAGAAGCCGGCGCAGCCGAAGTCGAACTACGCTGTGACCGGACTGTACTTCTATGACAACCGCGTACTCGAGATAGCGCGGGGACTAGCACCATCAGCCCGGGGCGAACTCGAGATCACGGATCTCAACAAGGTCTACCTGCGCAACGGCGAGTTGTCCCTGAAGCTGCTCGGCCGCGGAGTGGCCTGGCTCGACACGGGAACGCACGAATCGCTGCTCCAGGCGGCGATCTTCATCCAGGTGATCGAGCAGCGCCAGGGAATGAAGATCGCGTGCCTCGAGGAGATTGCGCTGCGAGAGGGATGGATCGAGTTAGGGGCGGTGGAGGCGGCGGCGAACGCGATGCGGCACAACAGTTACGGGGAGTACCTCCTGGACCTAGTGCGGCAGCATCAAACGGGCGAAGGGTTCCTCGAGAATCGGTTCGGGGAGTGAAGGGGTGGCATCAGCGTGCTCATACGGCGCCGCGCGACGGCCGCTCCCGATCTGACCGCTGGATAGGCTCGCCGATCACCTGCCACACCTCGTCGAGAATCAAGAAGTTGTAGTCCTGAAGACACGTCCCCACATGAGGAGTGCGTAGGGAGATGAGGCGGCCCGCGATTCGCATCGCTGCCTTCGGCTTGAGCGGGCTGCTCCTGGCGGCCAGCGGGTGGTACATCGCACGCACCTTTCAGTGGCGGGCAATCGGCCGGCTGTTGGTCCAGGTGAACTTGCTGCTTTTGCTCGCGGGCGGCGGCGGATCGTTGATTCTATATTGGCTCCTGCGGGCCGTTCGCTGGCAGTTCCTGATGCGGAAGATGGGCCCGACGAGTCGTTTTCTGGATGTCTATCTGTGCACAGTGGTGGCCGTGAGCTTCGCGATCTTCACGCCCCTGCAGTCCGGCGAAACGCTCAAGGTGGAACTGCTCAGGAAGTACGGGGTGGTCGGGCGCCCTGCCGGGTATGGCACGTTCGTCGTGGAGCGTGTGCTGGATCTGGTGGTTCTGCTGTCCATAGGGTGCGTGAGCCTCTTGACGACGGTCGGCATCCTACCGGACCGGCGGTACGTGTACGTGATTCTGGCGTTGATTCTGCTGGGCGCGTTAGCCGCGCTGGTGGTCGCGCTGAAGTTGCGACTGCCGGGTAAGCCCGGTGAGCTTCTGGGGCGTGTCCGGGAGTGTGTGCGAGACCCTCGGACGCTGTCCGGGGCGTTCCTGATCACGTGTGCATCGTGGATCTCGGTGGGCTTCAGCTGGCAGGTGTTCCTGTACAGTGGAGGGGTGGACCTGGGGTTTCTGCGGTCAATGGCGCTGATGGCGGTGGTGGCATTGATCAGTATTCTGAGCTTGATTCCCGGAGGTCTCGGGATCAACGAGGCCAGCACAACGCAGATCCTGATTCAGTACGGGTTGGCGGCCCCGGCGGCGCAGGCCGGGTCGCTGGTGTTGCGATCCTACTCGGTGCTTGCGATCGCGTTGGGTGCGGCGCACCTGGGGGTCTGGCAGGTGGTGCGTCTGTGCCGGCAGCGCTCCACCCGCAGCGCATGACAGCTCTAAGCACGGCGTGCAGTATGTCCCTGTTTGCCTTGAGAACCCGTCCGGCGACTGAGCGAGGCGCGTGATCGCAGGCCGGGGGCCCGGTCAACGCCGCCACTGCAGCTCCCGGTACAGGGCCAAGTAAGCGTCCAGCCACGGCTGTGCGGAGAAGCTGGCAGCGAGGCGGCGCATTGCGGCGGCGGCGCGCCGCTCTGCCTCTTGCGGGTATTCGAGGCAGCGATGGACCGCTGCGACGAGCAGCTCGGTGTTCTGCGGCGGCACCAGCAGGGCTTCGGTCTCGCTGACGACGTCGGGCACCCCGCCCACTGCGGTCGCAACAACGGGCACACTGGCGGCCATCGCCTCGAATAGCACGAGCGGTGTGCCTTCGGTCCGCGAACTCATCACGAGGACATCGAAGGCGCGGAGCAACCGGCCGGCGTTCGGCACGGAACCATGCCAAGCGAGACGGTCGCCGAGTCCGAGCTGGCGCGCGCGCGCTTCGAGCAGCGGCCGATCTCGCCCTTCACCGATGATCGAGCATGGGACGTCGAGTCGAGCGACCATCTGAATGAAGAGGTCGGGGCCCTTCTCGGGAGTGAGGCGGCCCACCCAGCCAACCCGCCTTCCTTCGGCCGGCACGCCAAGGATGGCTCGCGCTTCACGACGGGGCAGCGGCGGGGTCGTCGGTCGCCACGCGTTGACGATCGTTCGCAGCACTCGCGCCGGTACCCCGCGCTTCCGCAACAGCTGCGCCAGGGGATCGGATACCGCTACCACTGCGTCGAAGCGACGGAGCGCCCAGACCTGGAGGGCCTCGTAAAGCCGCCCGCGCCATCCCATCCGCGTGAACCCGTGCACGGTGGCCACCACAGGGACGCGCTGCCGACGCGCAACCCCGGCGTCCAGAACGTCGGGCCGGTACCCGTGCGTGTGGAGCACGTGCGGGGCGAAGGAAGTGAGGTGGTCGCTCACAAGGCGCCGCTCGCGCCGGTACGCCCGGCCAGTGACCTCGATCGTTTCGCAAGGGACGCTGATTTCGCGAAGCGTTGCGACGAACGGATGGCTCGAGCCAGGGGGATCAACAATCGCCGCCACGCGCACGTCGTGCCCCAGTTCCCTGTGACCGGCACTGAGCGACGCCACGATCTGTTCAGCACCGCCGGTGGGCGCGGGCGCGATAAGGTGTAGAACCCGCAACCGCTCGGCCGAGTTCAAATGGGCACTCTCCCAATTGGCGGTATGCCCGGCTTCTGTGCCGCCCATGGACTTGGTGCTCCCGGCTAACAGATGATAGTCGTTGTCGCGAAGTTGCGTTGGTGGTAACCCCGGCGGTACCGTCCGGGCGTTGTCACTCGGTTCTCACCTCGCAACTTGCACTCGCGCCGCCGTTTGGCAAACGGTGCGGCCAGGCCGCGATAGTCGTACTACCTTAGGCCGCAAGCCGCGCCACCGTCTGTTGCACACAAGCGTTGCGGCTACGCAACAGTCGCGAACTTGCTCCGGATTGGGGGAACGGCTATTCATCTACGATTCGGATCAATGGGAAGTTGGCGCGACTGCTGCGCAACCTGGCGGTAGTCGCGCAAAGTGTCGTGTGGCAGGTAAGCGCCGGCCTCGCCGGCCGCAGATGACGGCTCCTGACGCCAGAGGACCAACGATGTCGCTTTCGCTCTCCCCGATGATCCGGGGGCTCTCGGTTGCCTTGCTCTTGGCCTCGTGCGGCGGGGACATACTGCCCTCCAGTTCCGTGCAGGTTGGGGCCGCTACTCAACTCGCCTTCACCACACAGCCATCCAACAGCACGGCGGGCACGAGCTTCGGAACGGTGGTCACCGCTCAGGATGCGTCGAACGGCACGGCCACTGGTTTCGCGGGCACGGTGAACTTGGCGATCACGGGCGGCACGGGCAAGACGGGTGCGCATCTCCTGGGCACGACCAGCGTCACGGCGGTGGCGGGGGTGGCAACGTTCAGCGGGCTCAGCATTGATAGCGCCGGGACGGGCTACACCCTGACCGGTGCGGCCACAGGGTTGAGCAGCGCTGTGAGCTCCGCGTTCAACATCGCCGCCGGCGCCGTCTCGACGAGCCAGTCCACGGTTTCCGTTTCAGCCGCGACGGTAGCCTCGGGTGGGACGGTGACTCTCACGCTCCAGGCCAAGGATGCCAACAACAACAACCTGACCTCCGGCGGCCTTACGGTGGCGTTCACGGCGAGCGGAGGCACGAGCACAGGCACGATCGGTGCGACGACGGACAACGCCAACGGCACCTACACGGCCACATTCACGGCCGTTACGGCCGGCACAGCGACGACGGTTCATGCCACGATTGGCGGCACGGCGGTGACCTCGACGCTGCCGACGATCACGGTGACACCGGGCGGCGTCTCGACCAGCCAGTCGACTGTGTCCGTGTCGGCCGGGACGGTGGCATCCGGGGGCACCGTGAGCCTGACGCTCCAAGCCAAGAACGCGAGCGGCGCGAACCTGACCACTGGCGGGCTGACGGTGGTGTTCACGGTGAGCGGCGGGACGAGCACGGGAACGATCGGCGCGACGACGGACAACGCCAACGGTACCTATACGGCTACCTTTACCGCGGTTACGGCCGGCACAGCGACGACGGTCCACGCGACGATCGGCGGCACGGCCGTGACCTCAACTCTGCCCACGATCACAGTCACCCCGGGCGCGGTTTCGACGAGCCAGTCCACGGTTTCGGTGTCGGCTGCGAGTGTGGCTGTGAACGGAACGGCGGCCCTGACCCTTCAGGCCAAGGACGCCAACGGCAACAACCTGACCACAGGCGGCCTCACCGTCGTCTTCACGGCGAGCGGAGGCACGAGCACGGGGACGATCGGTGCGACGACGGACAACGCCAACGGCACCTATACGGCCACCTTCACAGGCGTTACGGCCGGTACGGCGACGACAATCGGAGCGACGATTAACGGCACCGCGGTGACGAGTACACTGCCCACCGTCACAGTCATCAGTGGGAGCTCCCTCTGGCCGAACCAGCCGGCGGGCTTTACGGCCCTGGAGGAGCGCGCTTTCAACTCGCTGGGGTTGCTCGGCGCTTCTGGCACACCTGACGGCAGTCCCGATTCCTGGTCGTACATCACATACGGGGCCTATCAGTCCATTGTTACGGATGCGAGCGCACCGAAGTCCCCTCCCAACGTGTGGCAGTCGTTGTACCCTGGCCCCGCAGATGGCGTGGTGGTCGCTGGCACTGGTGGCAATGGCGTGTTTACACGCACATCTGGGACATGGACTGCGGGCGCGGAAGTGGGCAAGAGCCACATCCTTTACACCGACACGCCAGGCATTGGCGGATTGGTTGGCCTCTTCGTTGTCACCAGCAATGACGCAACCCACATCTACTTTAGCGGCAATGCCACGGGCGCCACAAACTCCGACGGGTGGCCGGGGGGTGCCGAACCCACGAAGACATGGGTCTACTATGGCGCGCCGACGACTTACACGCAGCTCTACGTGTCCTTCTGGGTCAAGCTCTCATCCAACTGGTATCGCGGGTCGAGCGGGGGCGGAAACAAGATCTTCTTCTTTAATAACAACGGCACGACGCATTCGGGCACTGTGATAGCGGAGGCGTTTGGCGGTGGCCCTGATACCGCGGGAACCGGCGCCCTGTTCGTCGATGTCGCAACCCAGTCGTCCCCAGATCCGAACAATTGGTCTGCCCACAACGTCAGTTCGGTCCGGATTGTCCGCAACACCTGGCAGCGGTGGGAAGTCCTGCTAATCGATCCTGGTGCAGGAATCAACAACTGCACCATCAAGGTCTGGATTGATGGCGTGGCGGCACTCAACGTCACGAACGCCTTCTTCGGTGATGCCAGCTACGATCACCACTTTTCGGGGATTGAGTTCACGCCTGTCTGGGGTGGAAGCGGCAACGCCAAAGTACCGGCCGACCAGTACTTGTGGGCGGACCATATCTATGTGAGCGGGCATCCTTGAGATGCTCCGGCTCTAGCGGTTGACTTGGGGTGCCGTCAGCCCGGGATTAAGGGCGATGAGCGGGGAGTGTGGCGAATCTCTATGGCTGCGGAGTAGGTCCGTCCGCCTATGAGGCCGGCGAAGATCGCGGCGGTGAGCCCTCGGATTCGTCTGCTATGGCAGAGCCGCGCAGCATGTTCGCAGCGTGGTGCCTGTCCACGAGCGCGGCCAGGGTGACGACGCCCCGGGCGTCGAAGTACAAGTGATAGAGGAGTAGAGCGGCTGGCAGGTTCTCGAGTTTCCCGCCTTGCATGAGGCGATACAATACTGCTAGCAGGGGCATGAGCGTTTGGCCGCCTACCGCCAATAGCACCCTCGCCGGAGCCGAAAGCCAGCTGCCGAACAGCGCCGCGGCGAGCGTCGCTGCGCCGCAGATCAGATGAGTGAGGGCCATCGCGGTGGGTTTGTCGAGCTTTGCCGCGCCGCGCCGCCTGCTCCCGATACTGTGCCACGCTTCCCTTCTGACAAAGGCCCGCAGCGACCTTGGGTTCCCGTGGTGAACGGCTGCTATGTGCGGGTCTTCCTTGAACCGGAAGCCATGGTTCACAAGGCGCGCACAGAAGTCAACGTCTTCGTCGGTGATAAGGGCTTCCTGGAATCCGCCTACGCGGCAGAATGCCTCACGCGTCACCACTAGATTCGCACCATTGATGTACTTCGGGCGCGGATTGGGGCCCTGTTGGTGGAGGCGGTGCCACACCCTCTCAATCCAGTGCGGCGAGGGTGGCAAGGCACACAATGAACCCGAGGCTACCCAGTCTCCGGAAGATAGAGACCTCTCCACTTCTCGGAAGTACTCCCTCCCTACCTCGCAGTCGGAGTCAATAAACGCGAAGTACCTGCCCCGGGCCAATTCTGCTCCCCGGTTGCGGACGGCCGCTACGGTCACACCCGGGGCCTGCAGTGCGCGGACCCACTCGCACTGCCTGAGTTGGACCTCGCCCCATGTTCCGTCCGTCGACCCATTGTCCACGACGATGACCTCGACGGCGCCGTGGTGTTCCGCTGCCGCCAAGACGGAAGCTAGACACGAGTCGAGGAACCGCTTCGCGTTGAATGTCGGTATTATGGCGGATACGACGTAAGCGCGAGTGTCATCTCGCAGCGGCCCGATCCCACCGGTGGGCTCCAATCCCGGCGACGGACTCACTGAACGACGTGACCTGCCTTGGATCGGCCGCTACGGCTAGCGAGCGGCGGCTCACGCACCTTCGCCAGACCTACGGCAAGGCCTGCCAAAGTGTACAGAATGGCGCTGTATGTTTGCGACAGGAAGAACCCCGCCACAGCGAAGCCGACAAGAGACGCCGCGCCGGCAAACGCGAGCCCCCCGACTTCCCGCGTGGGTTGCTCCTGCCTACGGTGAGCCCGGCCACTAGCGCGGAGGAACGTGCGGAGAACCTGATAAAGCAGGACAGTGAATACCACTAACCCTGGAACACCGAGTTCGGCGCCCGCTAAGACAAACGAGTTGTGCGCGGTGGACCACTTCCAGCCTCTCCCCTGAGCGGCGAACTCCTCGCTGATGGCGGCGAGCTTCCCTTCGGCGCTCTCGAAGCATGCCGCCCCGACACCGGTCAGTGGCCTGGAGAGCATGTAGCCAATGCCCCGCTTCCAGATCTCCACCCGGCCCGTCGGACTGCTCATGTTGTAGTCTTGGCTGGGGTCGCGAATTGTCCGCATCTGTTGCCAGTACCAACCCGTTCCCAGGACCGCCCCGAGACCGACCACGGTCCCAACAAGGGCGATGCGTGCGCGGCGACTCACGGCGCGATTCAGTAAGCCGAAAAACACGAGGACGACGAAGGCAGCGAGGAAGCCGCCTCGCGAACCGGTCTTCACCAAGACCAAGGTGCTCGCGACGAGTGTGTAGATCCCGAGGAGTCGCGCGGGGAGCCGCCGGGCGCTCGCGACGCCGAAGAGGGCAAACGGCAGCGTGCTTACGACGAAGAGCGCGACACGTACCTGAACTCCCAGGGCTATCGCGTGCTGCGGTTCCCGAACAGTTACGCCGCGGATGATATCGGCATTGTGCTTCTGACGGTGAAGAACGCGCTCGATACGGCCACCCCCTCACCCTAGCCCTCTCCCCCAAATCGCCTCCGCGCTTCGCGCTCCGGCCGATGTGGGGGAGAGGGAATGTATTGTATTTTCAGCTATGTCCGGTTTGGACCCACCCGTTCAGACAAGGTCGCAAATGCGCCAGAGTCGGATGTAGAAAACGAGGCGCTGAGTCAGCCATGGCGGACCTTTGGGTGCTGCTAAAGTTTGAGTTTCTTCACCGCGTCCATAAGGGTGGCAGCACGATGAGCACGGCAGTTGTCTCACATCACCGCGACATTAGCGCGAACACACCCCAGCCTAGGTATTCACGGGTGTACGTGGCGTAGCGTTCGGGCGCCGAGGTCAGTTCGGCTCGAACATCTTTCGCGAAGTCATCGTCGGGATTCGTTTCGAGCCATCGGCGCATCGTGAGCCACTTGGCTGCCTCGTACCTGTCCCAGCTGTCTTGGTCTGCCAGAACCATTTCCACGACGTCGTAGTCGAGGTTGC
>JBEKLW010000499.1:0-2814 GCA_050008815.1 Bryobacteraceae bacterium | reverse complement strand
GCCGGTGTGGGCGGCTCCACCCGTGTGGCTGGCAGCCGCGGCGCTGGCGCGCGCCCTGGGCGCCTCGCGCAGCTACGCCAAAGCGCTGCGCCGGCTCACCGTGCCGGCCGCCGTCGTTGTGGCCGCGGGCTGGCTGGCGTGGCTGCTGCCTCCCTTGGCGGGCACGCTGCTGGTGGTTGCCAGCCTACCCCTGGCGGGGTGGGAGGCCCGCCTGGCGCGATTCCGGCGCGCCTCCTCGCTGGGCCTACCGCTGCTACTGCTGGCCGCCGCCCTGGTCTTCTCCGCGTGGAGGCGGTGAGGGCGAGCCCGATCTTCTCACACGCCTTCGGCTGCGGCTTGCGGGAGGCCGGTATCTTCTGCGTTGCGCTCGGGGTGAGTCCGCAGATCCGTACAAGAACCGGGGCCAGACTACCACTTTTCGCGCTCCACGTCCGCTGAAGACAACGAACTCGCGCAAGCGAAAAGTGGCTGTCTGTACCCGGTTCTTGTGAGGACGCCGGCCTTGCGCGGCGCCTCGCTTCGAACGGTGTGAGAAGATCGGGCTAGCCAAGCTTCTCGGCAATGGACTTCGCCTGGAGGAACAGCATCAGGTAGTCCGGCCCGCCGGCTTTCGAATCCGTGCCGGACATGTTGAACCCGCCGAAGGGGTGCGCCCCCACCATCGCCCCCGTACACTTCCGGTTGAAGTAGAGGTTGCCGGTGAAGAACTGCTCGGAGGCCTGGCGGATCTTCTCGCGATTGTTGGTGTAAACCGAGCCGGTCAGGCCGTACTCGGTGCAGTTGGCCAGCTCCAGCGCCTCATCGAAGTCCCGGGCCTTGGTCACCGCGAGCACCGGGCCGAAGACCTCCTCCCGGAAGATGGTGGCCTCCTTCGGCACGTCGGCGATGATGGTGGCCTGGATGAAGTACCCATTGCCAGGGGCCGAGGCGCCGCCGGTGATAAGCCTGCCCTCGCGCTTGCCGATCTCGATATAGCCCAAGATCGACAGCAATGCCCTCTCGTTGATCACCGGGCCCATGTAGTTCTCGGGCTGGTCCGCCGGGCCGACCCGAATGGCCTCCACCTTCTTCTTCAGTTTTTCGAGGAACTCGTCGTAGACCGCTTCGTCCACGATGACCCGCGAGCACGCCGAGCACTTCTGGCCCTGGTAGCCGAAAGCGGAGACCCGCACGCCGTCCACGGCCTTCTCCAGATCGGCCTCCCGGTCCACGATGATGGCGTCCTTGCCGCCCATCTCGGCTACCACGCGCTTGATCCAGATCTGCCCGGGCTGCGGCCGGGCGGCGAGTTCGTTGATGCGCAGGCCCACCTCCTTCGATCCCGTGAAGGAGATGAACCGCGTCCTGGGGTGCCGCACGAGGATGTCGCCCACCGACGCGCCGCTGCCCACCAGCAGGCAGAAGCTGCGCTCCGGGAAACCCGCCTCCCGCAACACCTCGACAAACTTCGCGGCAATGGTCGGCGTGTCGCTCGACGGCTTGATGACGACGGTGTTGCCGGTGACCAGCGCGGCCGTGGTCATGCCGGCCAGGATCGCCAGCGGGAAATTCCAGGGCGAGATGACGACGCCCGCGCCCAGCGGCAGGTAGACGAGCTCATCCCGCTCGCCCGGGAACTGGTGCACGGACTGGGGCCCGGCCAGGCGCAGCATCTCCCGCGCGTAGTACTCGCAGAAGTCGATCCCTTCCGAGACGTCGGCTTCGGCCTCCGGCCAGGTCTTGCCGGCCTCGTAGACCAGCCAGGCGTCGAACTCCAGCTTGCGCGCGCGCAGGATTGCAGCCGCGCGCAGCAGCATGGCGGCGCGCTCTTCAGCCGGCGTGCGGCTCCACTCGGGGAAGTAACTGTCGGCGGCTTCCACGGCGCGGCTGGCCAGCTCCGGTGTCGCCTTCTGGTGGAGGCCGACGATCTCCTCGGGGCTCGACGGGTCACGCGATTCGAGCCTCTGCGAGGTCCAAACGTCTTCGCCGCCGATCCAGAGCGCGTACTCGCGCCCGAACTGGGCTCGCACCTGGGCCTGCGCTTGCTCCATGGCCTGGCGGTTTTCAGACTGCGTGAAATCCGTCCAGGGCTCGTTCACAAATGGCGGCAACGTTTCTCGAGATACAGTGGTACCCGCGCTCACTCTTCACCTCCTGGCGGCCGGCGCCTGCATCGCGGCCGGGCCGCTTGACTGGCCCCAGCTTATCTCAGCCCTTCACGGCGCGCCGGCTGGCGGCCGGCGCAGTCCGCCCGCGGCCGGCGCTTCGTCGCTCCCAGCTCAGCCCTTGACCGCCTGCCGGCCCCGCTCCACGAGCCCGGCCGCGCGCGCCGCGGCGTCGCTGGCTATGCCGGCTCCCTTGCGGTAGGCTCCGCGGCCCGCCTCCGCGATCCGCTCGCCGGTCTCCACCAGAGTGTCGCGAACTTGTTCGCCCGCCTCGAGGGCGGCGTCGCGCGCCTCCGCGGCTTTGCGGCCGACCAGCTTGCGGGTCTCTTTCCCAGATTGGGGGGCGTAGAGCAGGGCAATGCCTGCTCCGACCGCGCACCCGATCAGCAGCCACGTCATCCGTTCCCTCGTCGTCATCCTCGTCAATCCTCCTGGGTCCTATTCTACCGGTTCTGCCGGATGCCGCCGGAATCTTAAGGGAGTCTGAGTTCTCTCGTGCCTGCGCAGGCGCGGGTGTCGGCCGCGCTGGCGCCGCGGGCGGGCGGCATGAGCGACGCCCCTACTTGTTCAGCTCCTCGGCCGGGATCACCGGCAGCAGGACGTGCGAGGGGTACTGTGGCGAGTGGTAGACGGTCTGCTGCGCGGGCACGTGCTTCGTCTCCATCTCGTT
>JBEKLW010000498.1:0-2819 GCA_050008815.1 Bryobacteraceae bacterium | reverse complement strand
GGCAGATTCTGCGAGGCGGCGCCTTCAAGCCGCGCACGTCCCCATACGATTTCCAGGGGCTGGAGATCGAGGGGCTGAAGCTGTTGCGCAAAGCCAAGCAGGCCACCGGCCTGGACGTGGTAACCGAGGTCATGAGCGACCGGGACGTGGAGTTGGTGGCCGACTACGCCGACATCCTCCAGATCGGCGCGCGCAACATGCAGAACTTCGCGCTGCTGAAGAGCCTGGGGCGGACCACACGGCCGGTGCTGCTCAAGCGCGGCATGAGCTCGACGGTGAAAGAGCTGCTGATGTCGGCCGAGTACGTGGTGGCGCACGGAAACCCGAACGTGATCCTGTGCGAGCGCGGCATCCGGACGTTCGAGACCATTACGCGCAACACCTGCGACATCGGGGCCGTGGCGGTGCTGAATGAGCTGACGCACCTGCCGGTGATCGTGGACCCGAGCCACGCCACCGGCAAGCGCAGTTTGGTGCCGCCGCTGGCGCGAGCGGCCGTGGCGGTGGGCGCGAACGGACTGATGGTGGAGGTGCATCCGACGCCGGAGAAGGCCGTCAGCGACGGAGCGCAATCGCTGACCATTCCGCAGTTCGAGGCGCTGATGCGCGAGCTGAAGCCCTACCTCGAGATCTGGAAGCGGATCCGCATCGCCGCGGCGCAGCCGCTGGCCGACGCTGCACGCTGAGAGCGTGCGAGACAAAGAACAGCTATCAGCTTTGAGCTTCCAGATGTCAGGCGACAGCAGACAGCCGCCGGCGGGGAGGTGACAGTGCGCCCCGGCGACCCGTAGAATATAAGCTTCGGCGGCCGGATGCGACAAACGCAGACGAGATTGATTTTGCCCCACGGGGGCGCGTTGATTGACCGGCGCGCAGGCGCGGAGGAGCGCGAGGAGTTGCTGCGCGAGGCCGAGCGGCTGCCGCGCCTGGAGCTGAGCGAGCGCGCGCTGGCTGATCTGGAGTGCATCGCCAGCGGCGTATACTCGCCGCTCGAGGGTTTCGCCGGCGAGGCCGACTACCAGCGCGTGGTGGAGGAGATGAGGCTGGCGGGCGGCGTCCTGTGGCCGGTCCCGGTGACGCTGGGCGTGGACGCGGGCTTCGCCGCGGGGCTGGGCGACGGCCGGCGCATTGCGCTGGCCTGGCAGGGAACGGTGCTGGCTTCGATGACGGTGACCGACGTGTACCGTCCTGACAAAGCCCGGGAGGCGGCGGCGGTCTTTCGCACGCAGGACGCCGTGCATCCCGGCGTGGCGGCGCTGTACGAAGCGGGCGAGATGAATGTGGGCGGGCCGGTCACGCTGCTGGGTGCGGTCCCGCACGAGGAGTTTCTCGAGTACCGCTTCACGCCGGCCCAGACGCGCGCGGAGTTCGCCGCCCGGGGCTGGCGCACGATCGTCGCCTTCCAGACACGCAACCCGATCCACCGCGCGCACGAGTACCTACAAAAGGTAGCGCTGGAGACGGTGGACGGACTGTTCGTGAATCCGCTGGTGGGCGCCACCAAGGGCGACGATGTCCCGGCCGCGGTGCGGATGCGCACTTACGAGGCGATCCTGAGGAACTACTACCCCCGGGACCGCGTGCTGCTGGGCGTGTTCCCGGCGGCGATGCGCTACGGCGGGCCGCGCGAGGCCATCATGCATGCCATCGCGCGCAAGAATTACGGCTGCACGCATTTCATCGTGGGCCGCGACCACGCCGGCGTGGGCAAGTACTACGGGACTTACGAGGCGCAGGAGATCTTCGACGAGCTGGCGCCGGGCGAGCTCGGTATCGTGCCGCTGAAGTTCGAGAACGCGCACCACTGCCGCAAGTGCGGCCAGTTCGTGACCGCCAAGACCTGCCCGCACGGACCCGAATCCTGGCTCCAGCTCTCGGGCACGGCGGTGCGGGACATGCTTGCGCGCGGGGAAATGCCGCCGCCGGAGTTCAGCCGGCCCGAAGTGGCGCGCATCTTAATGGAAGCCAGCCGGGAGGCGCCTGCCGAGTGACCAGCGAACGCCGGGGTGTGACAGTCTGGTTCACGGGACTCAGCGGGGCGGGGAAGACCACCATCTGCCAGGAAGTAGAGCGCGTGCTGCGCGCGCGGGGCCGCAGGGTCGAGGCGCTCGACGGCGACGTGGTGCGCCGGAGCCTCACCAAAGGCCTAGGCTTCTCGAAGGCCGACCGGGACGAGAACATCCGCCGCATCGGCTTCGTGGCGCATTTGCTTACGCGTAACGGAGTCGTCGTGCTGGTGGCGGCCATCTCGCCCTACCGCGAGATCCGGGACGAGTGCCGCGGCCGGATTGGGGATTTCATCGAGGTCTGGGTGAACGCGCCGCTGGAGGTGTGCGAGCAGCGCGACAACAAGGGCCTGTACCGCAAAGCGCGGGCCGGCGAGATCAAGGGCTTCACCGGCATCGACGATCCCTACGAGCCGCCGCTCGGGGCCGAGGTGGAGTGCCGCACCGATCTGGAGTCGGTCGAGGAGAGCGTAGCCAAGGTGCTGCGCGCGCTGGCGGACCGCGGCTACGTGGACGGTGCCGAGGCGTCAGCCAGCGGCTGACGCGGGGGGGGCCGCGGGCGCGTGGTGCAGGGGCGCGGCTTCGCCGCCCAAAAGGCAATTTGGACAAAACGGATCCGACGTACACTGGTCGTCGGTGTCCAGGATGCCAAGAAGGCAAGCACTGGATCAAGGGCATGAGCGCTTCTGTGAGGCGTTTTTTCATTTACGCGGGCCTTGCGCTGGTCGCCGCGGGAGTTCTCATGGTCGTAACCCATTGGGCTCCCTTTCCGAAACGGAGTTTTCCCGCGCAAGCCGAATCACGCCTGAGTGG
>JBEKLW010000497.1:0-2826 GCA_050008815.1 Bryobacteraceae bacterium | reverse complement strand
GCGCTGGCCAAGCTGCTGCTCGAAAAGCCCAACCTGCTGCTGCTCGACGAGCCCACCAACCACCTGGACCTGGAAGCGCGCAACTGGCTGGAGGATTACCTGGGGGCGTATCCCTACGCCTTCGTCGTGGTCTCGCACGACCGCTACTTCCTCGACGTCACGGTACGGAAGATGGCCGAGCTGTGGAACCGCGCGCTCCACTTCTACCCGGGCAACTACGAGAAGTACGCCGCGCTGCGCGACCAGCGGCGCGCCCAACTGGAAGCGGCCTACCGCAACCAGCAGGACCGCATCCGCCAGCTCGAGGCCTTCATCAACCGCTTCCGCTACCAGGCCACCAAGGCCCGGCAGGTGCAGAGCCGCATCAAGGAGCTGGAGAAAATCGAGCGCATCGAGGTCCCGCCCCAGCAAAAGGCCATTCACTTCAGCTTCCCGCAGCCAAAGCCGAGCGGGCGCGTGGTGGCCGAGTTCAAGGACGTGACCAAGTGTTACGGCGAGCGGACGGTGTTCGCGGGCGCGAGCTTCATCATCGAGCGCCGCGACCGCGTGGCGCTGGTGGGCGTCAACGGCGCCGGGAAATCGACCCTTATCAAGATCCTCACGGGCATCGAGCCCCTCACCGCGGGCGAGTTCACGCTGGGGCACAACGCCAGCCCGGATTACTTCGCGCAGGACCAGTACAAGGAGCTCGATCCCGAGGTGCGCCTGCTCGACGAAATGGCCTCGGTGACGCCGCGAACGCCGCTAGTCGAGCTGCGGAACCTGCTCGGCTGCTTCCTGTTCTCCGAAGAGGACGTGTTCAAGAAGATCGGCGTGCTCTCCGGCGGCGAGCGGAACCGGTTCGCGCTGGCGCGGCTGCTGGTTCGGCCGTCGAACTTCCTGCTGCTGGACGAGCCCACCAATCACCTGGACCTGCGCGCCAAGGACGTGCTGCTGGAAGCGCTCGAAGAGTACACCGGCACGGCGGTTTTCGTTTCGCACGACCGCTACTTCATCGACCGGCTGGCCACGCGCGTCTTCGAGATCGCCGGCGGACAGGTGAACGTCTACCCGGGCAATTACGAAGACTACCTGTGGCGAAAATCGGGCGGCGGCGCCGCGCCGCCCGACGCCGCGGACGCAACCGGGCCGCGGTTGTCAGGGAGCGGAGCGATTTCCGCGCCCGAATCCGCCGCCGGCGACGCGCCCTCCAAGCGTCTCAACCCCATCAAGCTGCGCCAGCTCAACGAACGCGCCGCGTCGCTCGAAGAGGAGATCGCGAAAGCCGAGAGCGAGATTGCCGGTTACGAGGCCGCCCTGTCGCGCTTCATCAGCGCCGAAGAGAGTATGCGCGTGGCTTCTCTGCTCGAGAAACGCCGCGGCGAGCTCGCGGCCCTGATGAGCGAATGGGCGGAGATCTCGAGCCAGATCGAAAACGCAAGCTGAAAGCTGGTAGCTGACAGCTTCCCTTCTGCTACACTGGCAAAGAAAAGGCGAAGGCCGCAGTGAGCGACATCGGGGACCAACTCGCCGCGCTGAGGCGCAAAGTCGCACGGATCGACAAGAAATACGCCGCCGGATTGCCCGCGCGGCCCGCTCCGCCGACCGACTCGCGCCCGGCGCGCTACTTCATCGAGGAGTGGATGACCGGCGAGGTCGTCGAGACGCCTTACGGCCACCACTTCGAGACCGAGCGGCTCTGGGAGCGCCACCGCCGCCACGGCTCCATGGACATTTCCAACCTGTTCGAGCTGCCCGAGGACCTGCTCGGCCCGCTGGGCCAGGGCGAGGTGCCCGCGCGCCCGGCCACGCGCTGGGCCTTCCTGGACACGGAGACCACGGGCCTGGCCGGTGGCACCGGCACCTACGCGTTCCTGATCGGCGTCGGGCGCATCTGCCCGGAGGGCTTCCGCGTGCGGCAGTTCTTCATGCGGGACTATGGCGAGGAGTCGAGCCTGCTGTGGGGGCTGGCCCAGCACCTGGCCGAATTCGACGTGCTGATCACCTACAACGGCAAGACCTACGACCAGCCGCTGCTGGAGACGCGGTACCGCATGGCGCGGATGCGGCCGCCCTTCGGGCGCCTGGCGCACCTGGACCTGCTGCACGGCGCGCGGCGGCTGTGGAAGCTGCGCCTGGAGAGCTGCCGGCTGGTGGACCTGGAGAACCAGATCCTGGGCGTGGAGCGCGAGGGCGACCTGCCGGGGGAGATGATCCCTTACGTTTACTTCGAGTACCTGCGAACGCAGCAGGCCTGGCGCGTGGTGCCCATCTTCCACCACAACGCCATGGACCTGCTGGCGACGGCGTGCCTGGCCGCAATCGTCCCGCTGGCTCACCGCGAGCCGGAGGCCATGCGCGCGGCGCACGGAGCGGACCTGATCGGGCTGGCGCGCTGGTTTCTGAATACGGCGCTCACCACGCGGGAGGACGCCTCCGGCGCGGAAGCGGCAGGTCCCGACACAACGAAACGCTCGCTCGGGAATCAGTGGAGCGAGCAACGCGAGCAGGCGCTGGCTCTGATGCGCCGCGCGGTCGAGCTGGGGCTGCCGGACGAGCTGCTGTTTCGCGCGTTGTGGGATATTGCGGCGCTCGAAAAGCGGCTCGGCCGGGAGGCGGCGGCCGTGGCCGTGCTTAGCGAACTGGCCTCGGCTGCGAACCCCTACCGCGTCCCGGCGCTGGAGGCGCTGGCAAAGCACTACGAGCATGGCGAGCCGAACCTCGCCACGGCGCTCGAAATGGTCCGCGCCGCGCGCGCCGTCGCGGACTCCGACGATTTGGCCCGGCGCCAGGCGCGGCTGGAGCGGCGCATGGCTCGCCCGCAGTCCCGGCGGCTGCTGTAAGGCT
>JBEKLW010000496.1:0-2833 GCA_050008815.1 Bryobacteraceae bacterium | reverse complement strand
GCCCCGCTTGAGGGCCGATTCCGCCAGGTCGCCGATCTGACCGGCGAGGTTGCCCGCGGCGCCGATCAACACGCCCTCCACCAGCGGCACCGAGGGAATCAGCCGAGGCAGGTAGAGGCCCGCGAAGACCGCCGAAGCTACCAACGAGGCCACCGCGCCCTCCCAGGACTTAGCCGGGCTGATGCGCGGCGCCAGCTTGTGCCGCCCCAGCGCGCGGCCGGCATAGTAGGCGGCGATGTCGCCGAGCCAGGTGAGCGCCAGCGCGAACAGCAGCCAGTACTCGCTCCGCGCGCGCAGAAAGATCGCCGCGCGCCACGTGGCGAAAATGTAGAGCACGCCCAGCAAGGTCGTGGAGGCGCGGGGGAGGCTCTTGGCGAGGTCGTCCAGGCTCAGCGTCAGGGCCAGCACCACTAGCGTCACGAGTGTGAGCAGCAGCCAGGAATCCAGCGGCGCCAGCAGCACTATCAGCCCGACGGCATAGCCGACCGGGCCCGGAGGCTGGATGCCGTAAGCCGCAACGATCCCGCAGTACTCGTGGAAGCAAAGCAGCGCCACGATGGTCAGCACCGCCAGAAACGCAATCTGCGGGCCCCACAGCACCAGGCAGACAATCAGCGGAGCCAGAACGATGCCGGTAAGGAGGCGCTTCATTGTGCGCGCGAGTCCGCGACCACGGCCCCGCCGGCCTGACAAGCGCCCTCGGCTGAGCCGTCCAGACCGCCGAAGCGCCGCTCGCGCGCCTGATAGGCGGCCACCGCCCGCAGCAACTCGGCGCGGTTGAAGTCCGGCCACAGCGTGTCGGTCACGTACAGCTCGGCATAGGCGATCTGCCAGAGCAGGAAGTTGCTGACGCGCATCTCGCCGGAGGTGCGGATCAGCAGGTCCGGATCCGCCAGCCCGGCGGTGTACAGGTGCGAAGAGATCATCTGCTCGTCCACGCGCAGCCGATCCAGTTTGCCCTCGGCGCGGGCCTGCTCGAGGACGGCGTTCACGGCATCGGTCAGCTCAGTCCGGCCCCCGTAGTTGATCGCCAGGTTCACCAGCAGCCCGTGGTTGCCAGCGGTCGCCTCCACGGTGGCCAGCAGCTCGGTTCGGGCGGCTTCGGGCAGCGCCTCCAGGCGGCCGATGGTTCGCACCCGGATGCCGTTCTGCATCAGGTTCGGCAGCTCCTTCCGGAGGTAGACCCGCAAGAGGCGCCAGAGGGTGTCGACCTCGGAGCGCGGCCGCTTCCAGTTCTCGACCGAGAAGGCATAGAGCGTCAGGGCGCGGATGCCCAGCCGGGCGCAGGTCTCCACGGTGATGCGCGCCGGCTCCACGCCGGCCCGGTGACCGGCGGCGCGCGGCAGATTGCGCCGGCGAGCCCAGCGGCCATTGCCGTCCATGATGATGGCTATGTGTCCGGGCAGCCGCTCCGGATCGAGCGCCCGCGCCAATTCCCAATCGGCGTCCGCGGGCGTCATGCTCTCCAGTAGCGCGTTCATTCAGGGGGTACTTCTATCGTAACGCAGGCAATAGAAACGGCACCGCCAGCGCGGCAGCCCCCAGAAAGGCGCCGAACGGCAGCTCGTACGTCCGCACGTTCTTGCCGGTCGCATAGACGTAGATGAGACCGATCACCGTGCCCAGCAGCGAACCGATCATCACCGTGAGTCCCGCTCCCGCCAGGCCGGTGAACGCGCCCACCATCGCGACCATCTTGACGTCACCCAGGCCCAGGCCCTCCTTGTGCCGGATCAGCAGGAACAGCCCGGCCAGCCCCCAGAGCAGCAAGCTCGGCAAGGCCGCACCGAGCAAGGATTCGACGATCGAGACCGCCTGGTCCGGCAGACGGCCTGCCAGAAACCAATCCAGGTAGAAGTCGCGCACCGGCACGAGCGCCGCCAGCAGCAACCCGGCCGCCAGGCCCAGCAGCGTGAATTCATTCGGCAGAATCAGAGTCTCCAGGTCAGAGAAGATCAGCCCGATCACCAGCGCGCTGAAGAGGCAGTACTTCGCAGCCACCAGCGTCGGCCCGTACTTCAGCAGGAGCAGGAAAAACGCGGCTCCGGTCAAGCCTTCGACGATGGGGTAGCGGACCGGAATCGGTTTGGCGCAGTGGCGGCAGCGCCCGCGCAGCGCCAGGTAGCTCCAGAGCGGCACGTTGTCGTACCACGCGATGGGATGGTCACAGGCGGGACAGAAGGAGCGCGGGCGCACCACCGAGAGGTCGCGCGGAATCCGGTAGATGCAAACGTTGAGGAAGCTGCCGATCACCAGGCCGGCGATCAGCGCTAGAGCGGCTTCGAGCATGGCAATACCCGATGGTACAACGCGGACGCCCCGCGCGGGCCAGAGGCTCCGCCGCGCATCACCGCCCGGCGGGATGTCCCGTGGCCGCGGCAACCTCCTCAATCACCGCCAGAGGCTGCACTGGGGAACTCACCGGAAATGGCCAGACTCACCGCAGACTCGATCGTACAGCGCGAGCGTATCCTCGACCATGCGGCCCGCGCTGAAGCGCCGCTCGATCGTCCCCCGGGCGGCGGCGCCAAGACGCGCCGCCAGCGCGGAGTCCTCCAGCAGGCGAACGACGGCCGCCGCGATGAGGGCGGGATCGGGCGCGGGGACGAGCAGGCCATTTCGCCCGTCCTCGACAATCTCCGGGACGGCGCCGCGCGCCAGCGCCACCGCTGGCAAGCCGCAAGCCATCGCCGCCAGCAGAGAGCTGCCCAGCGGCTCCGCGAGCGACGGAAACAGAAAGACATCGAGAGCTCGATAGACCTGCGACACGTCGCTCACCAGGCCGGCGATCAGCGCTAGAGCGGCTTCGAGCATGGCAATACCCGATGGTACA
>JBEKLW010000495.1:0-2834 GCA_050008815.1 Bryobacteraceae bacterium | reverse complement strand
CGCCGGTGCCTAGGGCGCTGAGGGCGGCACAGAGAGCGGCGGTGTCGGCGCCGGCATCGGCCAGTGCGCCTACCAGCATGTCGCCGCTGATTCCGGAGAAGGCGTCGAGGTAGCAGATCTTCATGCGATCAGTCTCGGGAGCAGTTCGCCCGCCTGTCCGCGGAAGGAGCGGTCCAGCGTGGCAGAGAACGGCGTCTCCTCAAGGTTGCACTCAATGACACGCGCTCCGCAGGAGTGCGCGAGCGGCGCCAGGCCGGCGGCGGGATAGACCACCGCCGAGGTGCCGACCAGGAGAAAGACTTCGGCCTCCCGGGTGGCCCTTTCGGCCGCCTCCCATACTCCGCGGGGCAGCATCTCGCCGAACCAGACGACGCCGGGCCGCATCAGGCCGCCACATTGGCAGCGCGGTGGAAGCTCGGGGAGCGGCGCCCGCTCGTCGCGCCGCTCGCTCCCGCAGGCCAGGCAGCGGAGGGTCCAGATGTCGCCGTGGAGCCGGAGGACGTTGCGGCTGCCGGCGCGCTCGTGCAGGCCGTCAACATTCTGAGTCACCAGCGTGAAGCGCGGTTTCCGGCGCTCCAGTTCGGCCAGCGCCAGGTGGGCCGCATTGGGGCGGGTAGCGGCAATCGCCGAGCGCCGCCAGTCGTACCATTCCCAAACCAGCTTTGGGTCGCGCTCGAAGGCCTCGGGGGTGGCAAGATCCTCGGGCTTGAACTCGTGCCACAGGCCGCCGGGACCGCGGAATGTCGGCACACCGCTCTCGGCCGAGACGCCGGCGCCGGTGAGCGCGACGACCGAAGAGGCGGACTGCAACCACTCGCGGGCTTGATTCACGAACCTTCATTATCGCCGGAACCGCTGCTGGCCTGTGGCCTGTGGAGGGCGGATGAGCGCTACACTGGAAGTATGGCGCGCAAAGCGAGCGTCGTGATCGAGAGGGACGAGCACGGTTACTACGCTTGGTGCCCTGAGCTGAGGGGGTGTCAGTCGCAGGGGGAGACGCTGGAAGAGGCGATCGCGAACATCAAGGAGGCGGTTGAGTTGTTCCTCGAGACGCTTCCCGAGGAAGAACGCGACGTAGTCCTCAGCCGCCAGATTCTGACGACCACTGTCGAGGTGAATGCCTAAGCTCCCGCGCTGGACCGCTGCGGATGCGGAACGCGCCCTGTTATCGGGCGGATTCGCCCTCCTGAGGTCCAAAGGCAGTCACCGCATCTACGGCAAAGGCCCACATCGAGTCACGGTTCCCTTCCACGCTGGCGCGACGCTTCATCCGAAAGCTGTCAAGCAGGTCCTTGAGATCATCCAGGACGCGCTCACCAGGCATTGAGCCCCGCTCGGATGGGAGTCTAAACTAGCCAGGCGGTAAGAGAATCAGCCGACGCTCTGTTCGAGAGCCTTCTGCGCCTGCTCGCGGCGGAAATCGGCGAGCTTCTGTTTGTACTCGGGATGCCCGTTGGCCAGGATGGCGACGGCCAGCAGCGCGGCGTTGGTGGCGCCGGACTTGCCGATGCCGAGCGTGCCAACGGGGATGCCGCCGGGCATCTGCACCATGGAAAGCAGCGAGTCGAGGCCCTTGAGCGCCGGGCTCTCTATGGGCACTCCCAGCACGGGAAGGATGGTGTGCGCGGCGATGACCCCGGCCAGATGCGCGGCGCCGCCGGCCGCGGCGATCACCACCTCGATGCCGCGCTCCTCGGCGCGTGCCGCATACTCGGCGGTTTCGGCGGGCGTGCGGTGCGCCGACAGGACCCGGATCTCGTGCGGCACCTCGAAGCGGGTGAGGACTTCCTGGGACTGCCGCATCGTTTCCCAATCCGACTTGCTGCCCATGACGACGGCGACGAGGGGTTTCGCATCCATGCGTACAGATTAGCAGCGGAGACCGGCCTCCGGTACACGGGTCGGTTTCAACGGGACCCGCGATGGATGAGCTTACTGTGCTCGGGCCGCGGAACGCGGCGGCCGCGGCCGGGGGCAACGAGGAACCGTGACGACGGACCGCACCACGGCGGGCGAGACGCTTGTTGCCGTGCTATACTCGGTTTTTCGTATGCTAGTTGCGTCCGCCGCTCGGCATCATCATCGGCGCCACCACGAGCCGCTACAGGCGACGGGCTGATTTCTGCGCTAGACGCAAACAAATCGGAAAGGAAGCCCGCCGCAGGCCAGGCGGGCTTTTTTATTGGGAATGGATCGATCGGGGACGAAGATGGAACTCGATTTTTCAAAGCTGGACGGGCTGCTGGCGGCCGTGATTCAAGACGCCGACTCCGGGCGTGTGCTCATGGTCGGCTTCATGAACGAGGAGGCGTTTCGCAAGACGGTTGAGACCGGGTACGCTACCTTTTGGAGCCGCTCGCGGAAGAAGCTGTGGATGAAGGGCGAGCACTCCGGGCACCGGCTCGAGGTCCGGGAAATCTCGACCGATTGCGACCAGGATGCCGTGCTGGTCAAGGTGCGGGTGCTCGGGCCGGGCGTCTGTCACACCGGGCACGAAAGCTGCTTCTATCGGAGACTGGAAGACGGCCAGTGGGTCGAGGCAGAGCCGCGGGTGTACGACCCCGGCGCGATTTACGGAGGTCAGGCATGAAGCTGAAGCTCGGGATCCCCAAGGGCAGCCTGGAGAGCGCGACCATCGACCTGTTCCGGCGCGCCGGGTTCACCATCACCACCAGCAGCCGCTCGTATTTCCCCTCGATCGACGACCCGGAGCTTGAATGCATGCTGATCCGGGCGCAGGAGATGGCGCGCTACGTCGAGGATGGCGTGCTCGATGCCGGGCTGACCGGCCGGGACTGGGTCGAGGAGAACGAGGCCCGCGTCCAGACCGTCTG
>JBEKLW010000494.1:0-2836 GCA_050008815.1 Bryobacteraceae bacterium | reverse complement strand
CGGTGCGGTCGACTGTGAGCTGTCCGTATTTCCCGGTGGCCAGGTGCTCCCCCAGGCGGGCCAGCCGCGCCAGCGCCGGGCTAAGATCAGCCATTGCGAGGAACGATTCGCCGCTGGGTTCGGGCTTGAGCATCCAGACCCGTCCGTCCACGGCGCCCAGTTCGCGCGCCGCGGCCAAGTAGACGCCCAGTTGCAAGCCCTCGCCCTGCCCGGCCATACGTCCCGGAGCCAGCGGCCGGATGGCCCCGGTCTTGAAATCCACGATGTTGACCGTGCTGCCCTGCCAGCGCGGCTGATCCGCCAGGGCCACGTCCATGCGGCCAAGCACTCCCACGCGACCGCTGCCGGCCGGCAGCGTGACCCCGCGTGGCAGCGTCCACTCCACCACCGCAAAACGTCCTCCCTCCAGCGCCAGCACCTTCTCGAGCAATGCGCGGGTGACGTGGATCAGCTCGGCGTGAAACGAATCCCAGTAGCGGTCACCGGGCCGGCCGCTGCGCCAGGCGGCTAGCGCTGCATCCAGCCGCACGCGGCACTCCGCCGGCGGCGGCACGCGGTGGAAGTCACCCTCCTCCGCCTCCCCGCGCAGCGCCCCCGCCAGCAGCCGGTGCGCGAACAGGCCGAGTGCCTTGCGGGTGGCGCGTGCAAACGGCCGCCAGTCGATCGCGCGCACTCCCAGCACCGCCCCGTACCAAAGCTCCGCCGGGTCACGCAGCCCGCGCTCGATGAGCCCCGCGGCGACGCGCGCCGGCCGTAACGCCGGGTCCGCGCAGTAAAAATATTCGTCGAAGGATCGCACCGGATCGCGGCGCGCCACCCATATTGCCTGCCACCGTTCCAATTCCTCCGGGGCAACCGCGGCGGAGGTGGCCGACCGGGGTGCGCTCGCGGACAAAGCCTCCCAGACCCTTTCCAGCGACCACTCCGGATCCGCTCCCTTTTGCCAGAAAAGCATCCGCTCCACCCAGACGTTGGGTATCAACTTAAGCTCCGGCTCCTCCTCGTCGAACAGCGCGGCCGAAAAAATCACGCCTTCGCGCGTATCGCGGGTGATGGCGGCATAGGCGTCGCGCTCCAACTGGGCAAGGTCGTCGCCCCTGAACAGACCAAGCGAAAACCGTGAGACCTCGTTAAGCACAAGGCGGTGCTCGTCGGGCAGCCAGGGACCGGCTTCACGCCGCACCGGCCATACGCCGGCGTTGGCGCCGGTGAAAATGACGTGCGACCACGCCACGCCGGTGGCGCGGCGGCGCGTGGTGAACGTGACCCGGGCGAACGCGCCCTTGCCAGCAGCCATCGCCGGACTTGTCTCCGGCAGGAATGCCGCCAGCGTGCCCGTGACTAGCGGCAGGGGCAGCAGCCGCGTCTCCCGTTCCGCGAAGGCGACCAGCGCATCCCAGCCCACTGGCCTCGGCAGCAGAAAGCCTGCACACACCCGGTCGAACCTCGCCAGCGCATCGGCCAGTGTCAGCTCAGCCGGCCATGCCGGCAGCAGGCGCTCGGCCAGCTTGTGCACGGCGCGCCAGTCCGGATGCTCCCCGTCAGCGAGGCGGTTGGCACAAGCCGCCAGCAGGTGCGACTGGCATTCGTCGAACAATTGCTCGCACACGGCGCGTGCCGCCCCTGGTGGAGCTTTTACCCAGTCGAGCGTGCGCAGCAGCGTCCACAGTTCGAGGAATTCCTCCAGCCGCCCGCCGCGCTCGTAGAACCTCAGCAGCGACCGTTGCACGCGCACCTCGATTGGCGGCGTACCCGGCGTCTCCAGGAGGTCGGCAAACGCCTGGCCGCGCGCGGCCAGCAGTGCCGCCAGCCGGCGATGCCCCATCTCCGGCCCGGGGAAGATCACTGCGATGTTCCCGGCGCCCGCCGCGAGCAGCGATCCGATCCTGCCGGCGACGAGCGCCATTTCGTCGGCGTGGGTTCGGCCGACGAGCATCTCGCACGGCAACGGAGAGGAAGGCGGCGCTTCGCCGGTCAATGCCTGGCCGACCGGCTCGCACGAGGGCGCAGCTTCTTCCTCCGCGAGGGACACCGCCTCGACGCCGAGAAAATCCTCCCAGAGTTGCACCCACTGTTCATCCAGGCCCAGGCCGCGCAAAGCGGGCTCGGGCAGCACGACGGTGAGATCGCCGCACCGGCGCGCGAGCGCGGCGACATTGAAAAACTCCCCCCAAGCCTCGGCCGAAAGGCTGTAGATCAGCAAGGCGTCGCCCGCGCGCGGCGCCTCCGGCGGCACGGGCGTAAGCGCGCCGCGTTCGCTCTGAAGCTGGGCGAAGTCATAGCCGGTCTCGCGCACCCACGCTGACAGCTCGCCAAACAGATCGCGCAGGAGCGGCAGGCTGAAATGCCCGTGAGTAAAACCCGCCTGCAGCAGCTCGTCGAAGTGGTCGAGGGCGCGCCCCGCGTCGGACTGCAGGCTTTTCAGGAGGCCCAGCTCCGGTGGCGAGGGGGTCACGTCCGCAAGGCGCGCCAGCCGGCGCGCGAGGATGGCCCGCAGGCCGAGCAGCAACAACTCGCGTCCGAGTGCAGGTTGGGCCGGACGCGCGAGGGCCAGCCATTTCTGGCGGGCGAGTCCCGGCGAGAGAAATTCCACTCCGAGCAACGCGACGCCCTCGGCGAGACAGCGCTGCTTGAGCGCGTGTGACTGGCCGCGCGTGGGCACTACGACATACCGGCGCGTCAGGCGGCCGGGCGGAGCGGCTAACCACGGCCGCACCACTTGCGTCCACGCGGTATCGGCGTGGCGGAAAAGACGGAGCTCGCACGTGGGCAGGGCAGACGACATGCCGGGGGAGAGCTTGGGCAGATCACCCGCGCGGCTTCAACCCTGCAAGCG
>JBEKLW010000493.1:0-2846 GCA_050008815.1 Bryobacteraceae bacterium | reverse complement strand
CGCGGCGCGGGAGATGCTGCTGGAATGGCGGGGCAACCTGGGCCTGCCCGACGCGCGCCTGGAAAACACGCTCTCCGCCCGGATGACCCTGGCCATGGAGATCCGGCGGCTGCGGCCGCGCGTGGTGATCGCGCCCTACTGGGAAGCGCGGCACCCCGACCACCACCGCGCCGGCGAGCTGGCTTACGAAGCCTGCTTCCTGGCCGGCTTGCAGAAGCTCGACCCCGCCAGCGAGCCCCATCGCCCCTTCAAGCTGATCTACTCCTCGCTCTACGCCAACGTCACGCCTTCCTTCGTCGTGGACATCTCGGCGAAGTTCGAGCGCCGGATGGCGGCGCTGTTCTGCTACGAGTCGCAGTACGGCCCGGGCGCCGAGGGCGGCGATTTCCCGGACCGGGAGGAGATCCGGGAACGGCACGCCTCCATCGCGCGGTTCTACGGCAACCTGATCGGCGTCCGTTACGGCGAGCCCTTCGTGGCGAAAGAGACGATGCGGGTGGACGACGTGATGGCGCTGGGCGTGCGGAGCCTATAGCGGCGCCGGGCCGTGGTCCCTTTCATGTGTCTCACATGGGAGTATGCTGTATGCATGGGAGCATGCTGAGAACATGGCAAAAATGGTCCAGCTTCGGAACGTGCCCGACCAGCTCCACCGCAGGCTGAAGGCGCGCGCGGCGATGGAGGGCGTGTCTCTGTCCGACTACCTCCTCCGCGAGATCCGGCAATCCGCGGAGGCGCCGACAATTGAGGAGTTGCGGCAGCGCGTTGCCAGCCGCGCGCCGGTCGAGCTGCCCGTCCCCCCGGCGCAGTTACTTCACCAGGAACGTCAGATACGTGATCGTCGTAGACGCCAGCGCCATTCTTGAATTCCTCCTGGGCGGCGCGAGGTCCGGCAGGGTGGCGAGCCGGCTGTTTGCGGCGGGGGAGAGCCTGCACGCGCCGCATCTGCTCGATCTGGAGGTGGCGCAGGTCCTCCGCCGGTCGTTCCTGTCGGGGTACATGACCGAGAGCCGTGCCGGTGAAGCGCTGGAGGACCTTTCCGGGATGCGCATTCGGCGCTATCCGCACTTCGTGTTGCTGCCGCGCATCTGGGAGCTGCGTCACAACATCAGCGCTTACGATGCCGCATACGTCGCACTGGCCGAGCGGCTGGGCGGCGCGCTGGCAACCTGCGACGCCGCGCTGGCGGCCACGAGGGGGCACTCGGCGGCCATCGAACTGCTGTGATCCACAGCCGCGCCCCGGGGAGCCGTCCGCGCCGCGGCCGCGGGGGCGACGGCAACGCGGCTACAATGGCCGCTGGGCGATGGAATACCGCAAGCTGGGCAGAACCGGGCTGAGCCTGTCCGTTGTGGCGCTGGGCGGGCACTGGAAGCGCCTGGCGGCCGCGCTGGGCCGGCCGTTCGAGGGTTCCGGCTACGACGAGCGCGATTACGAGAACATCCGCTGTTCGGACTTCCTCCGCAACCGCGATCAGCTCCTCAGCCGGGCCATCGAGCTGGGCGTCAACTACATCGACGCCTGCGCGCCAGCGGAGATCCTGGCTTACGCGAAGCTGCTAGAGGGGCGGCGCGACCGCGTGTACTTCGGCTACTCGTGGCACACGCGCGAGCCGCGCTGCCCCGAGTGGCGCACCGCCCGGCGGCTCGTCGAAGGGCTGGAGCTGGGGCTGCGCGAGGCCGGCCTGGAATGGATCGACCTGTGGCGGATCTCGCTGCCCGTGGACGGGCTCACGGACGCGGACGAGCGGCGGCGGGTGGAAGAGGCGGTGGTGGAGGGACTCGCACTGGCCAAGCGGCGGGGCCTGGCGCGCTTCACCGGCGTCTCCAGCCATGACCGGTCCTGGCTGGAGTTCTTCCTGAGCCGGTTCCCCGCCGAAGTCGAGGTAGTCCTGTTCCCGTGTGCCGCCGGCTCGACCGAGCGGTCCCAGGGCAGCCTGTTCGAAGCGATCCGGCAGCACGCCACCGGCGCGATCGCCATCAAGCCCTTCGCCGACGCAGCGCTGTTCCGCGGAGACGATGCGGAGGCGGACAACCGGCGCGCCCGGCTGGCGCTGCGGCACATTCTCGCGAACCCCGCCCTTACGGCGGTCCTGCCGGGGCTGGCCAGCGTGGAGCAGCTCGACAACTGCTCACGTGCGGCCGCGGAGGGATGCGAGCTGGATGAGGCGGAGCGCGCCGAGCTGGCCCGGGCGGCTGCCGGGATGTGGGACCGCGCTCCCGCCTGGCTCCGCGAGTGGCGCTGGGTGTAATCAGACCCCGCTGGCCGGCTGCGCCACCGACTCCTCGATCCAGCTCAGGTAGGACTCGAGGCCGTCGACGATCGGCAGCGCGATGATCTCGGGCGTTTCGTAAGAGTGCAGGGCGCGCAACTGGGCCCGGAGCGGCTCGAAGCGCGCGCGCGCGGTCTTGATGATGAGCAGCCACTCCTCCGCTTGCTCGACGGCGCCCTTCCAGCGGTAGATGCTGCGGAGGCCCGGGACGACGTTGACGCAGGCGGCCAGGCGCCGCTCGACGAGGTCCCGCGCGATCTTCTCGGCTTCCCCGGCCGATCCGCAAGTGCAGAGCACCACGATCTTGTCCGTCATCCAATTCGCTCCTGGGCCGCCGGCGGCCCGTCTGAGCCGGCGCGAAGAAAAGTTGTGGCGATTCGAGCGCGCGCGCTCAGAATTCTCTGGCGCGCGAGGCCAAACAGGATTATAAACAAATGTAGGGATGAAATCGGCGGCAGCGCGCATAGGTCGGGGGCTCATCTGGTTTGCCATCGCCGTGGGCCTGTGCGTGGGCTTCCGCGTGCCCCAGGGCGTCGCGGATCTCAATGCGAAGCAGCAGGCCATCCGCCAGCTC
>JBEKLW010000492.1:0-2847 GCA_050008815.1 Bryobacteraceae bacterium | reverse complement strand
GGCCTTCGGCGAGGTGCCGCTGCAGCACGGCACGGTGCACATCGCCGGCATGACCAAGGGCTCGGGAATGATCCAGCCGAACCTGGCCACCACGCTGGCCTTCGTGATGACCGATGCGGCGATCGCGCCGGGCCTGCTCAGGCCCATGCTCCGCGCGGCCGCCGAGCGCAGCTATCATCGCCTCTCGATCGACGGCGACACCTCCACCAACGACACGATCGTGCTGCTGGCCAACGGCGCTTCCGGCGTCCAACCCGACCGGAAGGAGCGCCTGGTGGTTCAGGAAGTTCTGTGCTGGGTGATGGAAGACCTGGCCGAGAAGATCGCGCGCGACGGCGAAGGGGCGCGGAGGCTGATCACGATCCACGTCGTCGGCGCCCGCGACGACAGCGAGGCCACGCGAATCGCGCGGGCCATCGCCAACTCGCCGCTGGTCAAGACCGCGGTCGCGGGCTCGGACCCGAACTGGGGCCGCATCCTCTCGGCGGCGGGCAACTCCGGCGTGGCGTTTCACCCCTCCAAGGTGGACATCTTCGTGCAGCGCGTGCGCGTCTGCCGCAACGGCGTCGCTGCCCCCTTCTCCGAGCGCGAGCTCAAGCAAAAGATGGACGCGCGGGAGTGCCTGATCCGCTTCCTCATTCAGGGCCGGGGCAAGGGCGAGTCGCGCTTCTGGGGCTGCGACCTCACGGCAAAGTACGTCGAGATCAACGCCAGCTACCGCACGTAGCGATATTCTCTAGCGGCCAACGTTCCGCTGCGCCGCCTGCCCGGCCGTGCCCAGGAGCCGCTCCACCAGCCGCTCGTAGTTGCCCGGCGTGATGTACTGGAAGCGCACCTCCAGGCGCGTGCAACGGCTCAGCTCGCGCTGCGCCTCGTCTTCCGGCAGTTCCGGCCCGGCCACGTACAGTCTGCCCCGGCTGACTTCGAACGGCACGATCTGCCAGCGCCGGGCGACGGATCCGGGCAGCGCACGCGCGGTCCAGCGCGGGATGCGCGCCTCGTTCAGAGGCTTGAAGGGGATGCTCTGTTGCAGGCTGAGCGCCTCGTAGACCTGCTCCTCGCTGAGATCGCCGGCCGCCACCAGGTATTCTCCCAGGCGCATCTGGGCGGGCTTGGCGGCCACCGCCTGGCGAAGCCGCGCCTCGTCGAGGTGCCCGGCGCGGAGGAGCAACTCGCCCAGCAGGCGCTGGTGCCCCGCCAGGGCCTGGCGGGAGGGATAGACGTGCTCGGTCTTGAGCCAGGCCAGCGGCCGGCGGCGCAGCCGCGCCTGCACGTAGCCAGCCACGGCGCCGACGGTGGCGAGAAAGTTGATCCAGTTGGCCCAGATCACCCGGACGGGCGCCCCGGCGGCGAACACCCAGCCATAGATCCGCCCCACGCACAGGACGCGGACCACGAGCCGATGAAGCTGGAGCAGCAGCGTTGCGCCGAACAGCGCCCTCAGCGGGCCCGAGTCCGCCATGGCGCCCAAACCCCACGCCGTCCCGGCGTACCGGCTCCACAGCCAGGTCAAAACCCCGTAGACCAGGATGAGGTTGGCTGCCGCGCTGACCGGATTGCCGACCAGACCCTTGCGGTCACGCCAGAACCAGTACGCCTGGCGCGGGCCGCCGCTCCAGCCATGCCGCTCCCAGGCTTGCAGGGCGTTGCCGGTCAGCCAGCGCCGGCGCTGGCGGAGCGCCGGGCCGGGGTGCTGCGGGAAGTACTCGCGCGTGGCCGCCGGCCGGCCCTGCTCGAACCGCAGTGGCACGAACACCTGGGCGAACCCGAGCCGGTGTAGCCGCAGACCGATGTCGTAGTCCTCGGTGAGGCACGCCGGGTCGAACAGGCGGCCGCCGCCGGTTTCGGCCAACCGCTCCAGCGCCCGGCGCGCGTAGCCGGTCCCGACGCCGCTGGAGGGAATGAATGCCCCAACCAGACCGCGCGCGGGCATGTCCTTGGTGTGATACTCGGCGAACTCGTCGCAATAGACGCCGTGCGTGAGCTTCCCGAGCGGCGTGGGCAGCGGCAACACGGGGACCTGCACCATCCCATACTTCCGGGCGTAGCGCGCCATCACGGATAGCTCGCCGGGATCCACCACGTCCTCGGCATCGTGTACGACGACGATCACGAACCGCGTCCCGTGCCGCCGCTCGTAATCGAGCATGCGCTGGTAGATCCAGTTGAGGCAGTCGGCCTTCGAAGTCGGCCCGCCGTGCGGGCACAGCGCCAGGCGAACGTTCGGAAAGCGTCTCTGGACCTCCTGGATGGCCTCGAGCGTGGGCCGGTCATTCGGGTAGCCGCCGGCGAATACGCAGTAATTACCGTAGCGAATCGCGGCCAGGTTGTGCTCGAGCATCGAGGCGATGACGCGGTCCTCATGCCAGAGTGGCAGGAAGATCGCGATGGGCGGCTCGGAGGCGGGGGCGCCGCCCACACCGTCATGCTCCGCGCCCTTGCGCCGCCGCAGAACAGACAGAAGACCGAGGAAATCCACGAACAGGTCGTCTAGCCCGCTGAACACAAGCCAGACGGCGAGCGCCGGGAGGCAAGCAGCGACGATCCTGTCAATCAGACACACTTCCGCTTGAGCGTCTCCTTCAGTGAGATAGTGGCGCGAGCGGCGGAAAAATCGCCGTCAGACCCGGCCGCGCCGCTCGATGGCCTCGAGCAGCGCCGCCATTCGCGCCGCCGCCTCGAGCTGGCCGCCGAAGCGCATGTCGTGGTAGGCGGCGGTGAAGTCCCGGACCAGCGCGGCCGTCGCGGTAGCGGGCAGCAGGCGCGCGAACTCCCCCGCCGTGATCCAGGCCGGCTTCTCAAACCCGCGCCGCTTCAAGGCCCGCAGCATGCGCTGGTAGAGCAGGG
>JBEKLW010000491.1:0-3664 GCA_050008815.1 Bryobacteraceae bacterium | reverse complement strand
AGCATCCGGCCCGGAGAAGGTGGCTCTGGGTGGCTTATCGCTTAACGCTTACAGCTTATTGCCTGCCCCGCCGGCCGCGGCCACGGCCTTCACGAAGGCCTGCGCCTTCGCGGTGATGGCGGCCCAGTTCTTCTCCTTGAGCGCCTTGCTGTCGACCAGCGCGCTGCCCGCCGCGCCGGCCATGGCGCCGGCCTTGAGAAATTCCCCGATGGTCTCCGGCGTCACGCCGCCGGTGGGCACGAGCTCGATGTGGGGCAGGGGAGCCTTGACCGACTTGATGTAGGCCGGGCCGAAGAACTCGGCGGGGAACACCTTGACAGCGTCCGCGCCCGCCTCCCACGCGGCGACGATCTCCGTCGGCGTGAGCGCGCCGGCGAACACCGGCACGCTGTAGCGGCGGCAGAGGGTGATGACCGCGGGCCGCAGGGCCGGCGTGACGATGAACTTGGCGCCGGCGAGGATCCCCGCGCGCGCCGTCTCGGCGTCGAGCACCGTGCCGAGGCCGAAGAGAAAATCCGGAAATTCCGCCGTGGCCTTCTCCAGCATCGGGATGGCGCCCGGCGTGGTCATGGTCAGCTCGATGCTGGTCAGCCCGCCGGCGGCGAGGGCCCGGGCGCAGTCGAGCAGGCCGTGGGGACTGTCGGCGCGGATGATGGCGACGACCTTCTCGGTTTTGATCTTCGCGAGGACGGCTTCCTTTTTCATAAGCGGCGACCAGTCTGGCGGCCGGCGGGCGCAAAGGGAAACCGATTCTGCGGCGGAATTCCGCGAGTGCACGAGCCGGTTTTTCCCGGTCATTGGGCTCTTCATCAAAGAGGCTCTTCATCAAAGATTGGGGACACGGGCAAATGAGCCACCGTGTCCCCGATGATGATTAACCTAACGCTTCCTGGATACCGCATCGTCCGGGTGGAGAGCAACACTGAGATGCACGTTTACCTCGAGGTGCTGCAGGCACCTCGCGCCTGCCCTTGCTGCGGAGCCGTCCGGCTCCGCAGCAAGGGCCTGTATGAACGCCGGGTGCGCCACTTGGACTGTTTTGGGCATCCGAGCCAACTGGTGATTCGGTGCCGGCGCTACCGCTGTGAGGAGTGTGCCAAAAGCTTCGTGCAGCCCCTGCCGGGCATCCGGCCCGGCCGGCGCAGCTCGGAGCCGTGGCGTCGGGCGATGTTTGAACGCCATCACGACGGGATCTGCGCGGCCACGCTGGCGCGGCGTGAGGGTCTGGGCCAGGCGACGGTGGGGCGCATCTACGCCGAGTTTACTGAGCGGCAGGCCCGGGAGCGCCTGAGCCTGGAGTGTCCCCGGGTGCTCGGGATCGATGAACACACCTTGCACCGCGGCCAGCGCTTCGCGACGACCTTCTGCGACCTGAAGAACCACCGCGTCTTCGACATCAGCCCCGGCCGCAGCGAAGCGGAGCTGGCCATGTACCTGCGCACGCTCCGCGGCCGGGAACGCGTGCGGGTGGTCTGCATCGACCTGTCCAACGCCTACCGGGCGATGATCCGGCGCTGGTTTCCTCGCGCCGCCATCGTCGCCGACCGCTTCCACGCCATCCGCCTCGTCGGGCAGCACCTGCTCAAACTCGCCCGCCACCTGTGCCCGGCGCTCGGCTGGAACCGGGGCTGGCTCGCCCTGGTGCGCACGCGGGGCGATCGGCTCGATCCGCTCCAGCGCGAGCGTCTGGCACGACTCTTTGCCGCGCATCCGGCCCTGGCGGGCGTCTATGCCCTCAAGGAACAGCTCTGCGGGCTGCTCTCACTCAAGCACCAACCCAAGGCGGCCTGTCGCCGCCATATCCGCGAACTGTTCGGCCTGATCGACACCCTCAAGGCCAGCGGCCTGGAACTCGCTCGCACCCTCGCCAAGGCGCTCTCCGAGTGGACCGAGGAGATCGTGCGCATGTGGCGCTTCTCCCGCAACAACGGCATCACCGAGGGCTTCCACCGCAAAATGAAACTCATCCAGCGTAGAGCCTACGGCTTCCGCTCCTTCCAGAACTACCGCCTCCGCGTCATCGCCCAGTGCGGCTAACCCTCCACTCACCAACCCAACCCTCAACCGTGCCCCCTCCCCAATCTTTGGTGTAGACCCGGTCATTGCCCGCCTTCGCGCGGCGCTGCGGCGAGACACCGCGCCGTCTTGTACCGCCGAAGCTTTGGCGAAGGCGGAAGTCCCGGCCAGCCGGGCCGCCGGCGGGTGGCCTGCCAGCCGTAGCCTCAAAGGCGAAGGCTGGTGCCCAGGGGGGGACTCGAACCCCCATGCTGTTTAGGCACAGGCTTCTGAGACCTGCGTGTCTGCCAATTCCACCACCTGGGCGCGAAGCGAACGGACAGCAGTAACGCGCCCTCCGTCCCGCGCAAGAAAGATTTCGGACCGGTGATCGATCGGCTCGATGGTGCGTCCCGCCGCCGGCCGCACGGATTCAAGCGCGAACTCCTTTTCCCCTCAGGCGTGCGGTAACCATGTCACTTAATAAGTGACACGGTCCTGCGTGGATTTGCGCGGTTCAGGCCGGCGGGCCATCCGACAGATGATAGGTCACCTTGCCTTTGGGATCGATGCTGATGGCCCGGCGAGCGACCAGCGATTCCACGATCTTCTCGGCCTCGCCGTCCTGGAGTTTCCCTTGGAACTGGGCTTTGACGTGCGTCAGCAGCTTTTTTTCCTGTTTCGGACGGGTCGTGACATTTTTCCGGAGACGATCCGCCATGACGGCAACCTTGTCGATCGCGCCAGCCAGCCGTGCCGGACTCGCCATGACCCGGCGGATTGGGACACTCCCCGCTGGCTTGGCTTCAGGACCGGAGGCCGGTTTTGCCGTCCCCAGAATCGCCTGCACCGAGAACTTGTCGTGGCGAAAGGCTTTGGTGCCGGCGCTCTTCAAGTGCGCAACCAGCGGATCATAGTCCTTGTCACGGGAAATGATGTGGAAGCAGCCCGCCGGGTCCCGGATGGCCGCCATTCCAAGGTGGTAAGCGAGGGCCAGATCGAGGGCATTTTTTCCTGCCGTGGTCATCTCGATCAACTTGACCTCGCCCGGGTGTTTCAGGAATTCCTGAACCAGGCTGACCTCCAGCCGCTTTTGCGTTTTACCCAGGAGGAGGGTCACTTCGACGGCTTTTCCTATGAACGGAGTCAGATCGATTTCCTGGACGTTCTCGAAATCGACGAAGACGTGATGCACGGGGCCGTTGAGTTCCACGCTTCCGGGTCTGCTTGGTGATATTATCGCCATGGTCGGGCGGTGATGATGTCGGCGGCAGCGAACGCATGCAATCGGGAATCCTGGTGCACCGCGTGTTTTAGGGCCGGGCCCGGGCGCTCAACCAACCAATTCGCGCTTCCCGCCGATGGCTTCAGGGATTCGCGTACCGGCCCCGCCTATTCCCCTCCCTGGGACTTGTCACTTAATAGGTGACATGTGGCTGGAGTCGGCCGGAGGAAACGATGTCACTTAATAGGTGACATGTGACTGGGGGGGCGCGGGCGAGCGGCAAGGGCGTGAGCGCGTTCACCTGCCGCGGCGGCGCCGTCAAGCGCGACGGCGGAGAGCGCCGCCAGAAAGAAAAAGAAACCGGCGGCCAGAGGTGCGACTTTAACGCCCACTTACGCCAAGCCCTCGCCGATCCGGTTGCCTTTCATCATCGCTGGATAAAGC
>JBEKLW010000490.1:0-2856 GCA_050008815.1 Bryobacteraceae bacterium | reverse complement strand
CAGGCGCGCCCGAATCATCCTGGGCGATTTGATGCAACAGGACTACCGGTCGGCCGACCTGATCACGGTTTACCTGCTGCCGCCGTCGAACGACAAGCTCCGCCCGCTGTTGGAGCGGCAGCTCAGGAAGGGCGTGCGAGTGGTCTCGCACGACTTCGAGTTCGCCGGCTGGACGCCGGAGCGGACCGAGCACATCGAGGATGACGGCGAGGGCCGGGCGCACACGCTGTATCTGTACCGCGCGCCCGGGCCCGCGGTTCCGGCGGCGCAGGCTCCGTAGCAGGGGGGCCGGGCGGGCCGCCCAGGGTGTGAGCTGATGCCTACCGACCCCGTGGCGCTCATGCGGGACTGGCGGCGCATGCGGAACGTGCTCCGCGCCGTCATCGCCCTGGCCTGCCTGTGGGCGCAACTCATCCCACTCCGGGAACCGGCGGCATTGCCGGCGCTGGCGGCCGTCTTCGCCGTCTACAGCGTGGCCGCCCTGCTGTGGAGCAAGCTGGATCGCATCCAGACCTCGCTCGCGGCCTTGTTCTTCGAGGCCGTGTGCTTCACGGTGTTCGCGGCTTACGGTTCGGACCGAAGCGGCTGGATCGGGTCGTTCTTCTTCCTCTACTTGATGATGGCCGCGGCTGTGGACCACGACTGGGGCGATGTGTTCATCATCGTGGGCGCCTCGCTGGGGTTTTTCGGTTTCGTGCGCTCGCCGGACGCGGAGGTGCTGCGCCGGGTGGTCCTGATCACCGGCCTGCTGGCCTGTGCGATGGCCTACCAGAAGCGCAAGCTTCAGGAGTGGCTCGTCGAGAGCGCGCGGCGCGAGCAGGCCCTGCGCAGCGAGTCCGAGGCGGCCCGCGATCTGGAGCGCCAGCGCATCGCCGGGGACTTTCACGACGGCCCGCTACAGGTTTTCATCGGTCTGCAGGTGCGGCTGGACATCCTCGGCACGCTGCTGAGGCGGGACCCGGCGGCCGGCATGCAGGACCTGAAGGAGCTCCAGCAAGTGGCCAAGTCCGCGGTGACCGAGGTGCGCTCATTCCTGCGCGGCATGCGGCCCGCCGACGTGGACGCCAGCAACCTGGTGACCTCGGCCCGGCGCATTGTGGAGTACTTCCAGAAGGACACGGGGATCGCGGCGCGGTTCGTGTGCGCGGACGCAGCGGTGAAAGCCGCGCCGGAGTGCGGCCAGGAGCTCCTGCAGGTTTTGCGCGAGGCCTTGCACAACGTGCAGAAGCACGCCAAGGCCAGCCGCGTCGCGGTCTCGCTGGAGCAGGCGGGCAAGAGCGTCGAGCTGGCCGTGGACGACGACGGCGCCGGGTTCCCCTTCAGCGGGTCGTTCAACCTCGACGAACTCGACCTGCTGCGGCTCGGGCCGGCCAGCATCAAGCGGCGGGTGCGCAGCCTGAGCGGAGAGCTGACCATCGAGTCGCGCCCGGGCCATGGCGCCGGCCTCAAGATCCGGATTCCGGGCTGACCCGGATGTTTCACCAGCGATCTGCTGCGGCGCGCGATGGCAGCCCGCGGTACGGGTGGGCGGTCACAAAAACCGGGTACAGACAGCCACTTTTCGCTTGCGCGAGTCCATTGTGTTCAGCGAGCTCGGAGCGCGAAAAGTGGTGTCTGGCCCCGGCTTTTGTGAGGGCGTTGACCGCGAGCGCGCCTTGTGGCGCGAGCCCTCGCATAGCGCCTCGCTACGATCGTGGTGAAACATCCGGGCTGAGGGGCGCCGTCGCCTCGGTGCGGGCCTGCTAGCCTAATAGCATGCGGGTCGGCATCACCTGTTATCCCACTTACGGCGGCAGCGGCATCGTGGCCACCGAGCTCGGGCTGGAACTGGCCAACCGGGGACACGAGGTCCATTTCATCTCCTATGCGAACCCGATCCGGCTGGACCCGGGCATTCCGCGGATCCACTACCACGAGGTCGAGGTCAGCACCTACCCGCTGTTTCAATACCCTCCCTACTCGCTGGCGCTGGCCTCGCGCATGGCCGAAGTCGCACTGCGGCACTCGCTGGACCTGCTGCATGTGCACTACGCCATCCCGCACTCGATCTCGGCGCTGCTGGCGCGGGAAATGCTCGCGCGCCAGGGACGCCGGCTGCCGTTCATCACCACGCTGCACGGCACCGATATCACGCTGGTGGGCAGCGACCGGTCCTATCTTCCGATCACGCAGTTCTCCATCCAGGAGTCCGACGGCGTAACCGCCGTCAGCGACTACCTGAGGGCCAGGACGGTGGAGTTCTTCGGCATCGATAGCGAGATCCGGGTGATCACGAACTTCGTCAACTGCGACATGTACCAGCCCGACCCGGAGCGGCGGCGCACCTCCGGCCTGGCGCCCGAGGGCGAGAAGGTGCTCATTCACATCTCGAACTTCCGCCCGGTCAAGCGGGTGCTGGATTGCATCCGCATCCTCCAGGAGGTGCGGCGCCAGGTCCCGGCGCACTTGCTGATGGTGGGTGACGGCCCGGATCGCCCCCCGGCCGAGGACCTGGTGCGGGAGCTGGACCTGGATGAGCACGTGACCTTCATGGGCAAGCAGCAGCACATTGAGCGGCTCATCCCGCTGGCGCACGTACTGCTGCTGCCGAGCGAGCTGGAGTCCTTCGGGCTGGCGGCGCTGGAGGGCATGGCCTGCGGCGTGCCGCCAGTGGCCACCAATGTGGGCGGGCTGCCCGAGCTGGTGACGCCCGGCGCGGACGGATTCCTCGAGCCGGTGGGCGACATCGCCGCCCAGGCGGCGCGTGTGGTCGAGCTGAGCACCGACGAGCGCCTCTACCGGCAGCTCTCCGGCGCCGCCCGCCAAACGGCCCACACTCGCTTCTGCGCGTCGATTCTCATTCCCCACTACGAGCAG
>JBEKLW010000049.1:0-9713 GCA_050008815.1 Bryobacteraceae bacterium | reverse complement strand
CTGCGGGAGACCTTCACCCCCGGCACGGTCGGCTCGATCGGGCTCAAGAAGGACGGCCTCGGGGAGGAGACTACGCCGGTAACGCTCGGCGATATGATCGGCGCTTATAAGCGCTCGAAGTTCCTGGCCGAGCGGGTGGCGCTCGAATTCGCCGCGCAGGGTTTTCCCGTGGTGATCGTCAACCCCACGGCGCCGGTCGGCGACCACGACTTCAAGCCGACGCCAACCGGGAAGATCCTCCTCGATTTCCTGAAGGGCGCCATGCCGGCCTACATCGATGCCGGGCTCAACCTGGTGGATGTGCGCGACGTCGCCGCGGGGCACCTGGCGGCGTGCGAGCGAGGCAAGCCGGGCGAGCGGTACATTCTGGGTTGCGAGAACCTGACCCTGGAACAGATCTTCGCGCGCCTGGAAAGGATCAGCGGCGTGAAGGCCCCGGCGCGGCGCATTCCCTACGCCCTGGCGCTGGCGGCGGGCGTGGTGACGACAGGCTGGGCGGCGGTGAGCGGCCGCGAGCCGCGCGTTCCGCTGGACGCCGTGCGGATGGCCGGGAAGAAGATGTGGGTGAGCCACGCCAAGGCGGCGCGGGAACTCGGCTACCAGCCGCGCCCGGGGGACGAGGCTCTGCGGCGCGCCGTCGAGTGGTTTCGCGGCGTGGAATCGAGCTGACGCCGATGCTCGTGGTGGTGGCGGCCGAGCCGTGGGAGCTTCGCGGCATCCTGCGGCATTGCCGCGGAGTGCACAAGCTGGACTGGCCGCTGTGGTTCGCCCGCGGCGCGGAGTTGAATGGCCGGCCGGCAGTGCTGCTGGCCAACGGCCCGGGGTTCCGGCTGGCGGCGGAGGCCGTCCGGGCGGCCCTGGAGCGCGTTCGTCCCGACGCCGCGGTGAGCACGGGCTTCTGCGGCGCCCTGGAGCCGGCGCTGGCGGCCGGAGAGGTATTCGTGGCCACGGAGGTGGTTTCGGGCGGCGAACGGTACCAGGCTCGGCTGCCGCGGACGGAACGCAGTTTCCGCAGCGGGAGGCTCGCCTCCCTGGATCGCGTCGTCTTGAGCGTGGTGGAGAAGCGCGGCCTGCACGAGGAGGGTCTCGAGGCCGTGGACATGGAGTCGGCGGCGGTGGCCCGGGTGGCGTGCCGGGCCGGGCTGCCGTTTTACGCAGTCCGCGCGGTGCTGGATGGCGCGGAGGAGGGTTTCGAGCTGGATTTCAACCGGATGCGAGACGCGGACGGGCGGTTCAGCCGTACTCGGATTGTCGCGGCGGTCCTGAGACGGCCGCTGCGGCGGGCGCCGGAGTTGTGCCGGCTCGCGCGGCGCGGGCGGATCTCTGCCCGCGCGTTGGGGGCGTTCTTTGGAGACTGCCGGTTTTGAAGTGCCCGCCCTGATGCGGGCCGCCGTCTACCGTGGCGACAGCAGGATCGAGATCGAAGAGGTCCCGGTACCGGAGATCGGGCCGGGCGAGCTGCTCCTGCGCGTCGAGGCCTGCGGAATCTGCCACACCGACCTGAAGAAGATCGAGCACAACCTGCTGGAGCCGCCGCGGATCTTCGGGCACGAGACCTCCGGCGTGGTGGTTCGGGCTGGGGCCGGCGCCGGGGACTTCCGGCCGGGCGACCGGGTGATCGCCTTCCACCACGTCCCCTGCGGCGAGTGCTTCTATTGCCGCCGGAAGCTCTACGCGCAGTGCCCGGTCTACAAGCGGGTCGGGGTCACGGCCGGTTTCGAGCCGGCCGGAGGCGGCTTCGCGCAATACGTACGCGTGATGCCGTGGATCGTTCAGGGCGGCGTCGAGAGGTTCGGCGCCGATGTTCCGTTCGCGCGGGCCTGCCTGGTCGAACCGGTGAACACCTGCCACAAGGCGGTGGTCCAGACGGATCCGCAGCGCGGAGAGACCCTGCTGATCCAGGGCCAGGGGCCGATCGGGCTCATCTTCACCATGCTGGTGCGGCGGGCGGGGGCCCGGGTGCTGGCCACGGACAGCATTCGCCGCCGCCGGGAACTGGCGCTGCGGTTCGGCGCAGAAGAGGTTTGGGATCCGCAACTTACGGATGTCGAGCGCGAGGTCAAGAGATGCACCGGGGGGCGCGGCGCCGACGCGGTCATCGTGGCCGTCAGCGCCCCGGGCATCGTGGAGGAGGCGATGCGGTCCTCCCGGCCGGGCAGCCGGATCCTTCTCTTTGCACAAACTTCCCATCAAGAACGTGTAGAATTGTCTGGAGCGGACATTTGTGTCGGAGAAAGAGCGCTCTTCGGCTCTTATAGCGCGTCCGTCGATTTGCAGAAAGAGTCTGCGCGGTTAGTGTTTAGCGGCGAGGTGCCGGTAGAGGTCGTGGTGTCGCACCGCCTGCCGCTGGATCAGATCGGGTATGGAATCCAATTGGCGCAGCATCCAGATGCGGAATCGTTGAAGATCATCGTGGAACCACAACCGAGGTGGGCAGAGTGAACGATCGAATGCTGGCTGCCGTTCTTTACGGGCGAGAGAATCTGCACGTCGAGCCGGTAGCCGTTCCCAGGATTGGCGTGGGGGACGTTCTGGTGCGTGTCCGCGCGGCGCTGACCTGCGGCACGGACGTCAAGGTGTTCCAGCGCGGATACCACGCGCGCATGATCATTCCTCCGGCGGTGTTCGGCCACGAGCTGGCTGGGGATATTGTCGAGGTCGGCCCGGCGGTGAGAGGTTTCCGCACCGGCCAGCGCGTGATGGCGGCCAACTCCGCGCCCTGCCTGGAGTGCTATTACTGCCGCAAGGGCTTGCAGAACCTTTGCGAGGACCTGCTGTTCAACAACGGCGCCTACGCCGAGTACATCCGGATTCCGGATCGGATCGTGGAGCGGAATCTGCACGAGATTCCGGCCGGGATGAGCTACCAGGACGCGGCGCTGGTGGAACCGCTGGCGTGCGTGCTCAAGGGCGTCGAGGACAGTGGCGTGCGGAAGGGCGACACTGTCGCCGTCATCGGCCTGGGACCGATCGGCCTGATGTTCGTCCGGCTGGCCAAGACGGCCGGCGCGCGCGTGATCGCGCTCGGCCGGCGCCAGACGCAGCTCAACCGCGCGGCATCGCTGGGCGCCGACGAGCTGATATCCACCCCCAAGATCCACGACCCGGTGCGCGTAGTGCGCGAGCTGACCGGCGGGCGCGGCGCCGACGTGGGCATCGAGGCCGTCGGCAAACCGCACACCTGGGAGCTGATCGTGCAAATGGTCCGCAAAGGCGGCACGGTCAATTTCTTCGGCGGCTGCCCGAGCGACAGCCACGTCTCGCTGGACACCTCCCTGCTTCACTACTCCGAGATCACCTGCAAGGCCAGCTTCCACCACACGCCGGCGCTGATCCGCAAGGCGCTCGGGCTGGTGGAGAGGGGCGTGATCACGGCACAGGATTTCGTCAATCGCGAGGAGCCGCTGACGAACCTGCTCGAGGTGATGCGGCACTTGATGAGCCACAACGGCCATCTCAAGACCGCGATCATCCCCTAGCCCGAACTTCTCACACGCCTTCGGCTGCGGCTTGCGGGAGGCCGGCATCTTCCGCGTTGCGCTCGGGGTGAGTCCTCAGCGTACTGTTCAAGTACGCCTGCGGGCTCACCCCGTCGCGCGCCTTGAATCTGCCGGCCTCGCGCGGCGCCTCGCTTCGAAGGGTGTGAGAAGATCGGGCTAGAATCATAAGAGTGTTCCTGCCGCCCCGGGAGTTCATAGCATCCAGGGAAGCCCTGAACCGTACCTGGCTGGGTGAAGAGGCGCGCCAGTATACGCGCTGGCTGGCCACGCACCACTATGAGAACTTCCACGTCGTCACCTTCCTGCTGCCGCGGAGGCTCCGCCAGGACTTCTGCAACGTCTATGCGTTCTGCCGTTGGGCGGACGATCTGGGCGACGAGATCGGCGACGCCGGGGAGAGCCTGCGGCTGCTGGAGTGGTGGCGCGCGGAACTGGAGGCGATGTACGAGGGCCGCGCCAAGCACCCCATTTACGTGGCTCTGCGGGAGACCACCGAACGGCATGGCCTGCCGAAAGAGTTATTCGCCGACCTGATCCGCGCCTTCATCCAGGACCAGATGGTGAGCCGCTACCGCACCTGGGACGAGGTGTTCGGCTACTGCCGCTGCTCGGCGAACCCGGTCGGCCGGCTGGTGCTGTACCTGTGCGGCTATCGCGATGCCGGCCGCCAGCGGCTCTCCGATGCCACCTGCAGCGCGCTCCAGCTCGCCAATTTCTGGCAGGATGTGGCTGTGGACCTCGAGAAAGGGCGGGTGTACATTCCGCTCGAGGTAATGGAGCGGCACGCATACACGGTCGAAGACCTCGAGGCGCGGCGCGAGAACGACGCCTTCCGGGCCGTCATGCGCGAGCTGGTCGCGGTGGCGCGCCGGCTCTTCGAGGAAGGGTTGCCCCTGGCGCGCCAGGTGGACCGCAGGCTGGCCGCCGATATCGAGCTGTTCAGCCGCGGCGGCATGCGCATTCTCCGGAAGATCGAAGGGCAGGGCTGCAACGTGCTGCGGCGCCGACCGCGCATCACCCGCGCCGAGCGGGCCTGGCTGCTTCTGGGCGCGCTCGCGCGCCTGGCGCTTCCGAGGGCGGCATGACGCAACTGGAAGCCTCCTACGGCTACTGCCGCCGCGTGGCGCGGACCCGGGCGCGGAACTTCTACTACTCCTTCGTCCTGCTGGAGCGCGAGCGGCGCAACGCCATCTGCGCCGTCTACGCCTTCAACCGCGTCTGCGACGACCTGAGCGACGAGCCGCGGGACAGCGCCGGCGGGCCGCGCGAGGCCATCGAGGCCTGGCGGCGGGAACTGGACGCCGCGCTCGCGGCGCGCTACGGCGCCAACCCGCTCTGGCCGGCCTTCCACGACACCGTCCGGCGATACGGCATCCCGCACGAGTATTTCCACCAGATGCTCGACGGCATGCTCAGCGACCTCGGACCGCGCCAAATCCAGACCTTCGACGAGCTTTACCGCTACTGCTACCAGGTGGCCAGCGTGGTGGGCCTGACCGTTATCCACATCTTCGGGTTCCACGGGCCGGAGGCGCTGCCGCTGGCCGAGAAGTGCGGGGTGGCGTTCCAGTTGACGAACATCCTGCGGGACGTGCGCGAGGACGCTTCGCGCGAGCGCATCTACCTGCCCGCCGAGGACCTGGCGCGCTTCGGCGTGGACCCGCGGGACCTGGTCGAGGGCAAGCGCACCGGCGAGTTCGTCGAGCTGATGGACTTCCAGGCGCAGCGCGCGCGCTACTACTACCGCGAGTCGGCTCCGCTGGTCGAGCTGGTGGACCCGCACAGCCGCTCGTCGCTCTGGGCGCTCATCCAGATCTACTCTCGCCTGCTGGACCGCATCGAGCAGAGCGGCTACAACGTGCTCTCCCGCCGCGTCTCGCTCTCCGCTCGCCAGAAGCTCGGCATCATCCTCAAAGCGGCGGTGGGGCAGCGGTAGGCAGCCTCCGCGCGTGGGTGAAGTCCGGCGCCCTCCGTAGGATACTGGTAGACATGCGCACAGCGATCCTCACAGCGGTTTCGGCGTGTCTGCTCTTGGCCCAGCCAGGCGCTGACCTCCGCCGCATCTACCACGAGCGCTACGCCGCGCGGATGGTGCCGCTGCTCTGCGAGGCGGTCGCGTTTCGCACCGAGCCGGGTAACAAGGACGCCGTAGCGCGGCAGGCGGCGTGGTTACGCGGCGTGGCGCGGCAGCTCGGGCTCACCTATCGCGACGCCGGCCCGGTCACCGAGATCGAACTGCCTGGCCCGCCCGGCGCGCCCGTCCTGGGTCTTGTGGTCCACGGCGACGTGCAGCCCGCGGGCGAGGCCGAGTGGACCGCGCCGCCGTTCGCTTGCACCGTCAAGGACGGCTACATCTACGGCCGCGGCACGGCTGACGACAAGGGGCCGCTGGTCCAGGCTCTGCTGGCCCTGGCCGCCTTCCGGGACAGCGGGCGCGCGCGCACGCACACCGTCCGCCTGCTCATCGGCAGCGACGAAGAGAGCGACAACCAGGACCTGGCAACGTACCGGAGATCGAACACGCTGCCCGACCTCTCGCTGGTCCTCGACAGCCAGTTCCCGGTAGTCGTGGGCGAGAAAGCTTGGGATGCGCTGGAGCTGACCGTCGCTGAGCCATACAGGATCCGAAGCGCTTCCGAGGCGCGTTGGGCGATCATCGAGGCCGAAGCCGGCATCGGCCCCAGCATCGTGCCGCCGCGGGCCACCGCGCGGCTGCGATGGCTTCCGGAAGACCGCGCCGGCTTCGACGAAGCCGCCAGAGCGCTGTGCCCGGCCGCGGTTCCCCAGGGCTACCGCTGCCAGGCCACCCCCGCTGGGCGCGAGGTCGTCATCACCGCCATCGGCCGCGCCGCGCACTCCGGAATGAACATCGACGGCGGCCGGAACGCGCTGGTCTTTCTGGCCAACGCCCTCGGCGGCAAACTCGCTCCCTGCGGCGCGCGGGACTTGCTCGAGTTCGCCGTCATGGCCGGAAAGGACCTGCACGGCGGCGGCCTCGGCCTAACGCAGGAGGACCCGGTCTGGGGCCGCTACGCCGTCAACGTGGCCACGCTGAAGCCGGCCCAGGGTGGAAAGCTCGCGCTGACCACCAATCTCCGCCGCATCCCGCCCATGACGCACGAGCAAATCTGGTCGTACCTTGCGCGCATCGTTTCCGATTTCAATCGCGCCCACGGCGCCGCGCTCGAGCCCGGCGGCTTCTTCGAGGTGGAGCCAACCGTTTTCGACCCTAATGCGAAGCTCGTGCGGCGGCTGCTCGAGATCTACCAGCGCGCCACGGGCGAAAAGGCCCGGCCCGCTGTCGTGGGCGGCGGCACGTACGCCCGGCGCCTGCCCAACGCCATCCCATTCGGGATGTGGTTCCCGGAGCAGGTCTATCCCGGCCACGACGTCGATGAGCGGGTTCCGATCCAGGACCTCCATCGCGGCGTAGACGTGCTGCTGGAAGCGCTGGCCGACCTGGCCTGCTCCGCGCCGCTCGCGGAGCCTCTCCGGCCCTAGCCCGGACACTGTTCGGTTAGCACCGGCGCGGTCGTGTGGCGCGCGCTCTAGTGCCGCCGTGGGCTTCAGCCCACGGTCAGGACGGCGAGCTGAAGCTCGCCGCAGCACGCTGGAACTACGGGCTGAGAGTCAAGGTAATGTGTTGTTGAGATCAGTCAGCGGCGGGGGGCCTGCCCCCATTAATGGCGTAGAGCCCACGAATGGTCGGGGCGGGCAGATTCGAACTGCCGACCCCCTGCGCCCAAGGCAGGTGCGCTACCAGGCTGCGCTACGCCCCGACATTGTACTGCTCTGATTCTAAATCGTTTCCGGAATCCGATCAAGACGGGTGTCGGTGCGGGCGCCAGGAGCGCGCGAGAACCGGCCCGGCTGCGTACGGCTGCGTCAACGCTCGGTCAGGGGCCGGCCAGGCAGGCGCCCGCGGGCCAGCGCCGGATGCGCCACGGAGCGCAGGCCAGCTCAAGCGCGCGCCGGGCGCGCACCAGAGCTCCGGCAGGCGGATGCTAGAGTAGAAAAGATCTGCCGTGAACCCCGTGCCTCCCAGTGCGATGCTGTCGCTCATCTCGACCTCGATCGGCGTCGCTGGCGCGGTGCTGGGCGTCTATTCCCTCGGCGGCGCACCGCGGAAGATCGTCCCCTTCAGCGGCGGGCTGCTGATGGGGATTGCACTCTTCGGGGTCTTTCCGGAGCTTGCCGGAAGCTACGGGTGGCTCGGCGGCGCGGCGGTGCTGGCCGCGGGCCTCGGAGTGCTCTGGGCGTTTGGCCGCTATGTATATCCGGTCTGCCCCTCCTGCTCGCCTAGGCACGATCATGAGCGGTGCGCCCGCACGCTACACGGGTTCGCGCTGCCGCTGTGCGTGGCCGCGTCGCTGCACGCGTTCCTGGACGGGGTGGCGATCTCCGCCTCGCAGCAGGACCACGCGAGCGGCCTGGCGACGGTGGTGCTGCTGGGCGTGACGCTCCACAAGATTCCCGAGGGCATAGCGCTGGGCATCATGCTGCGCGCCGCCCTCCCTTCGCGGCTGGAAGCGCTGGGTCTCGCGGCGGCCGTCGAGACGGTCACCTTCCTGGGAGCCGTGCTGGAGTCGGCCGTCACGGGCCGCTTCGGGGTTGCCTGGGTGTCCTACGCCCTGGCGCTGGCTGGCGGCAGTTTCCTCTACCTTGGCTTCCACGCCGTTCACGGCGAATGGCGCCGGCGCGGGACGCCTGCCTTCGTGCCCGCGCTGACAGGCGCCGCGGGCGCCGCCGCCCTCCAGCAAGGGCTGCGGATCTTCCTGCACTGAGGCCAGCCCGATCTTCTCACACCGTTCGAAGCGAGGCGCCGGGCGTCGGCTGAAGCCGACGCTGCAAGCTGAAGCTCGCGCCACGACAGGAGCCACGCCGGCTTTCGGACGGATTACGGGGGGTTTGGCTGCGGCTATGCCGCGCTGTGAGAAGAGCGGGCTGGTCTCAGTCTCGCCGCTGCCCGTAGGAGGCCCCGGGGCCGTGCTTGCGCCGGAAGTGCTTTTCGAGCAGGGCAGGGGAGATCGGGCACGCCGCCGGGTCGAGCGCCACGGTTTGAAAGGCCATCGCGGCGATCTCTTCCAGAACCGCCGCATTGTGCGCCGCCTGGGCCGCCGATGCGCCCCAGGTGAACGGTCCGTGGCGGGCCACCAACACGGCCGGAACGTCCAGCGCGTCCAGCCCGCGGAAGCGCTCGACGATGAGATGGCCGATGCTCTCCTCGTAGCCCGCCTCGAGCTCCTGCGGCTGGATGCCCCTGGTCACGGGCACCGGGCCGTGGAAGTAGTCGGCGTGCGTCGTGCCGAAGCAGGGAATCTCGCGGCAGGCCTGCGCCCAGGCAGTGGCCGACCGCGAGTGCGTGTGAGCGACGCCCCCGATGGCGCGGAACTCGCGGTACAGGACCAGGTGCGTCGGCAGATCCGAGGAGGGCCGCAGCGCGCCTTCCACCACGTGGCCGTCCAGGTCCGTCACCACCAGGTCGGCGGGCCGCAGCGTCTCGTACGGCACGCCGCTGGGCTTGATCACCACCAGGCCCTCCTGGCGGGCGATGCCGCTGGCGTTGCCGAAGGTGTAGATCACCAGGCCGCGCCGCACCAGTTCCCGGTTGGCCTCGAAGACTTCTTCCCGTAGCGCTTCCAGCATGATGAATCAGCGTAGCGCACCGGCTCGGTGGTCCGCACCCGGGCGCGGCAACCCGCGCCCGGCGGCCGCGACTGCCTCCACGACGGCGCGCGCCTTCAGCATGGCCTCGTCGAACTCCTCTGCGGGGTCCGAGAGAGCGACGATCGCGCCGCCGGTCCCCACCGTGGCCTGGCCGGATTTGAACACCGCGGTCCGGATCACGATATTGAGATCCGCCGAGCCGTCCAACCCCAGATACCCCAGGCAGCCGGAGTAGACTCCGCGCGCGCTCTCCTCCAGCGCGTCGATGATCTCCATGGTCCGCAGCTTGGGAGCGCCGGTCATCGAGCCGCCGGGGAAGCAGGCCCGCAGCCAATCCACCGCCGTCGCGCCCGGGCGCAGCCGGCCTCGAACCGTGCTCACCATGTGATGGACGGTGGCGTAGGTTTCGATGTCCATCAGCTTGGCCACCTGCACGCTCCCGGTTCGGCAGACCTTGCTCAGGTCGTTCCGCACCAGATCGACGATCATGAGATTCTCCGAGCGGTTCTTGGCGTCGCTGGCGAGGGCCTCCCGCAGCCGCGCGTC
>JBEKLW010000489.1:0-2865 GCA_050008815.1 Bryobacteraceae bacterium | reverse complement strand
GTTCTACGGCCTGCTCACCGCCTGGCTGGTGCTGCTGGGCTTCGTCGGCCTGCTCTTCGCGCGCGATCGCAAACTGCGCCGGGAGCTGGAGCGGCTGCGGCTGATGCTCGAGGACCAGGAGAAGGAACACTCGGGAGGACGCCAATGAAACAGGTCTTCGAGCTGGTCCCGCCATCGGGCTGGGCATTCACGGTCACGACGACGCTCCTTCTCGCCGTCGTGACTGGCATGGCGATTCTGTTCGCGTGGATGACGTGGTCGGCGCGTCAGGTTCGGTTCGAGGTCTCTTCCGAGGGACTCAGAATCCGCAGCGCCTTCTACGGGCGATCGGTGCCGCTGCAAGAACTGGTGGTCGAACAAGCCTCCATCGTCGATCTCCGAACCGACCGTCAGCACCAGCTCTCCTGGCGCACCAACGGCATCGGGCTGCCGGGCTACAGCGCCGGATGGTTCAAGACCAAGAGCGGCAACAAGGCCCTGGCGTTTGTCACCGCGCGAGACCGGGTGGTCTCGCTACCGACGCGCCAGGGCTATTCGCTGTTGCTGACGGTGGCGAAGCCGGCTGAGTTCCTCGCCGCTCTGCGCTCCACCGCGAGATGACGGCAGCCCGCACAAGAACCGGGGCCAGACACCATTTTTCGCGCTCCGAACTCGCTGAAGACAACGGACTCGCGCAAGCGAAAAATGGCTGTCTGTCCCCGGTTCTTGTGACCGCCCACCCGTGCCACAGGCTGTCCCGCGGGCCGCGGCGCCCGCCGCCGAGCTAAGATAGCTCGGTGGCCTCCGCCCGCTGGCGCCAGTGGATCCGCCCGCACGACCTGGTGTGGCTGCTGCTGTTCAGCGTCATGGCGGTGACCGGACCGCAGCGCGATGCCGGCGTAATCGCCCTGCTGTTCGCGCTGGCCCTTCTCCAGGTGCTGGAGCAGAAGATCGCCTTCCTGGCGCCACGGCGCGGCGCCATCGTCGCCAACCTGCTGAAGCTGGCGCTGGGCTACGCCATCATGAGCCAGACCGGCGGCGTGACCAGCAGCTATTACTGGGTCCTGCTGGTGCCTGTGGTCTCCGCGGCCACCACGCTGGGAATTGCCGGCACCGTCGTCTTCACGGTGCTGGCGTGCGCCACCTACCTCTCGTTCCTGCTCTTGCTCGACTGGGACCGCTACACCATTCCGCCGGACCAGGTCCCGGAGCTTTGGCTGCGTGTGCTGTTTCTGGCCGTCGTGGGGCACCTCACTCAGCGGCTGGCCGAGGCGCAGCGCACCGAGGCCCTGCGCGCGCAGGCCGCCGCCGAGCAGCTCGCCCGGGCCAACCAAAGCTTGCAGGAAGCGGAAGCCGCGGTGCGGCGCTCGGAGCGGCTGGCGGCCCTGGGCCAGCTTTCGGCCGGCCTGGCGCACGAGCTCAGAAACCCGTTGGGCACCATTCGCGCCTCGGCGGAGATGCTGGTCAAGAACGTCCCCCCCGGCAGCGAGATGATCGCCGAGCTGGCCGGCTTCATCTCCTCGGAGGTGGATCGCACCAACTCGCTGGTCACGCGCTTCCTGGAGTTCGCCCGCCCGCTGGAGCTCAAGCCGGCTCGCGCCGAGCTGACCGAGGTGATCGACCGCGCGATCGCCCAGCTCGGGCGCGCCACGCCGCCCTACGACGTCACGGTCTACCGGAACTACTCGCCGGAGGTGTCTCCCTTCAGCTTCGACGCCGAGCTGATGGAGCGCGTGCTCTACAACCTGCTGTTGAACGCGGCCCAAGCCACCCCGCCCGGCGGCGAGGTCACGGTGAAGACGCGCGTGGCGGATGGCAACGTCGAGATCTCGGTGATCGACCGCGGGGCCGGCATCGACGCCCCGGACATGGAGAGCATCTTCAACCCCTTCTTCACCACGAAGAAAGAGGGCCTGGGGCTCGGTCTAGCCATCGTCTCGAGGATCGTGGACCTGCACGGCGGCAGGGCGGCAGTTGAAAGCGAGCCCGGCAAGGGCAGCGTCTTTCGCGTCTTTCTCCCAATCCGATAGGCGTCTCTCGCAAAAACCGGGGCCAGATCTCACCACTTTTCGCGCGCCGCAGCAGATTGCTGGCTAAACATCCGGGCTAAATGGGGAACGTTCCGTCTGTCCCCGGTTTTCCCTCACTCGTAGTGGAGGGCCTCGACCGGGTCCAGGCGGGCGGCGCGGAAGGCCGGCGCCAGACCGCTCAGCACGCCCACCAGCACCAGGATGCCGGTCGATAGGGCCAGGGCGGCCGGCGACAGGACCAGGTGGATGTCGCCCTTCCCCGAGGTGTCCTTAAACAGCGGCCCGAGCAGCGGCAGGGTCCCGGCGTACGAGGTGATGACGACCGCCAGGACCGTGCCGGCCAGGCCGCCCATCAGCGTCAGCACGAGCGCCTCGGCGAGGAACTGCGCGCGGATGTGCCAGCGCCGCGCTCCCAGCGCGCGCCTCAGGCCGATCTCACGCACCCGCTCCTCCACCGAGACCAGCATGATGTTCATCACACCCACGCCGCCGATACCGAGCGTGAGAGTGCCGATGAAAACCAGCAGCACCTGGAGGCCGATCGTGATGCCGTCGATGATCGGGCGGAATTCCTCGCGGCCGAACATGAGGATGGCGCGGGTGTCGCCGGGCAGGAAGCGCTGGCGCCTGCCCATGATCTCGCGCACCTGCTGCTGGGCCTTGCTCTCGAACCGCGGTGCGATGGAAGAAAACACGATCACGCTGGCGTAGCGCGCGTCCCACAAATCGGCCGCGGCGCTGTAAGGGATCCAGCAGGACTCGTCGTCGCTGGTGAAGTAGTTGCTGAGCTGGAGCTTGCGGTCCATCGAGCCGATGACCGTGAAGCGCGCGCCGCGGATAAACACCGTCTCGCCGA
>JBEKLW010000488.1:0-2867 GCA_050008815.1 Bryobacteraceae bacterium | reverse complement strand
TAACTATCAAACCGAGACGAACCTGATTGCCACACTCCACAACTATCCGAATCTCATGCTTTTGATGGCGGGGCATCGCCATATGAACGTGGTGACACCGCAACCGTCACCTGACCCGGCCCATCCGGAATACGGCTTTTGGGAGGTCGAAACGGCCTCGCTGCGGGACTTCCCCCGGCAGTTCCGCACCTGGGAGATCCTCCGCAACAGCGACAATACCATTTCCATCAAGACGACCGATGTCGATCCCGTGGTCGAGCCCGGGTCGCCGGCGGCGAAATCGCTCGGTTACGCCATTGGCGCCTTCCGGATATTTGGTAACGGTGCCCTCGACGATACATCGCCGCATACCTATAATGCGGAGCTGGTCAAGCGATTGAGCCCCGCCATGCAGACGAATATCGCCGGTTACGGAGGACCGTTGGGTCATCGCGTGTCCATCGAGAGCAACGGGACTGGAGTGGTGATCAACTTCCTCGGGGAATTGCAGTCCGCGGATACCATCCTCGGACCGTGGAACGACGTTACGAACACCAGCCCATGCTCGGTGTCGGCTGCGAGCGGAACGAAGTTCTACCGCGCAGCGGAGTAATGGCGCAAAGGGTCCCGAGTTTTGACACAATTCTTGCGCGCGGTGGGTCCGCACGGTGGTTAAGACGATTTTTCCTTCACGCGACGGCTAAAACGTTCCGTGCGGATGACGGCGCGTTGGCGCAGGCCGCGGACAACGCACCGGTTTGGCTTTGCCGATCGCGAATTTTTCCACGAGCCGCGCCCGCGTGCAACGTCCTTGCGGCATCAATCAGCGCATGGTTCGAGGAGAACGCGGAACCGCCTCATTTGGCCTGATAGCGCACCACCAGGCTGGCGCCGCGCTGCGGCAGGCGCAGTTCAAAATCGGACACCAACTCGCGACCGGTCATCGTCCGATGGGTCCGCTGGCGGTTCTCGTCGCTGAACTCGACCAGGTAGCGCCGGACCGGCGTCAGGCCGCGCAACCCCGTTTGCAGGACCGGATACGGACACTCGCTGCGCCGAAAGGCGAGCACGATGCCGGCATCGAGATCAGCCCGATGCAGTTGCCAGGCGGCCAGGGTGTCGTTGCTGATCGAGGCGCGGGTGAGCGGATAGAAGTCGCCGTACCAGAACTTCTGGTTCTCCTTGACCTCGGCCAGCGCGGCCCGGGCTTCGGTGACGGAAAACTTCTCGTTCAGATAATCGAACTGGGTGATGGCGCCACCCGTGGCGGTGCTGCGTAGCGTGTAAGCTTTCGGTTCCCATGCACACGCGGTGAAGAGCGGAACGTATTCAGTCAGGCCGAGCGCCTGCACTTGGTCCCAGTCCGCGTGGCCTGGTCCACAGCCGGTGTCGCTCCGCCAGAGCGGGACGGAGCGCATCAGGGTTTCCAGGTCAATCCGCCGCCCGCCGCTGGCGCAGTTGTCAATCCAGAGTCCCGGATGCCGCGCCCGCAACTCATCCCACATCGCGTAATGGCCCTCCACGTAGCGAATCTCCGTGATGCCCTGCCGGTCGGGCGCGTCCGCATGGCGCCAGAAATCCAGCGGGTCCAGGTTGAAATCGTTGCGATAGACATCGAGGCCGAACTCGGTGATCCGCTGCGACAACAAGTCCGTCAGCCAGCGGCGCGCCGCCGGTTCGTTGAGCTTGAACAAACCGCCGTTCGTGCCGCCGAACACGTACTCCGGATGCTCCCGAGCGATCTGGGTGCCCGCGGCCACGCGCTCGGGTTCGAACCAGAGGAGAAACTGCAGGCCCGCCCGATGAGCGGCATCGCTCACCGGCTTGAGGGCGTTCGGGAAACTCTTCGGCTTGCAGAACCAGTTGCCGACGCCGTTTGGGAAACCACCCTCGAACCACGCCGCGTCGAACCAATGTGTGTCAGCACCGAGGTCATGCGTGGCCTGGACCGCGCGGAGTTGGCCGGCCTCCGTGCTCCACTCGGGACGCGACCAACTGTAGCGGTCGAAGCACTGCGAGGCGACCGGCAGGCGCAACGGCCGGCCGTCCAGCCGCGGCACGTACTCGAAAAGCAGGAGACGACGGAAGCGGTTATGGGCCGCGAGACGGTCGCCTTTCCACGGCATCACCAGGATGCGCGGCGTGCGGATCTTCTATTGCTTCCACCCCACTTTTGAAAGTAAGAAAAGCCCTTCTCTTGCACCCTACCTCGGATAGCCTGATTCGTCAGCAGTGGGGGCGGCACAATGCTCGGCTAGGCTGCGCTGTTAGCCCATGTTTGCACATTGGGGGGGGTAACTTATTGAAAAAAAAGAACCGCGCCTTTCGATGTGTCACTAGGCCACCCTCTCGTGCTCTTTTGGGGGGGCCGGATCAAGAGCCCTGATGCCCAGCGTTCTCAGGATCATCGCGGCTCGACTGCTCCCCTGAGTCACAGATTGCTTGTGCTCGCCGTTGCCCAGGTCGATGTCCACGACTCGCACCGTTCTTAGCGTCTGCCAGGCTTGCCGGGAGGAAAGGTCAATTCCCGTCGACTTCATTTTCTTTTCCAAGGCGCGGTCCAGTAAAAACGCCAGGGAAGCGATGAAGATGTGTGCTTCCAGACGCGGCAGTGTCTGGTGATAGATGGGCCGCATTTCGATGACATCCTTGAGCCCGGAAAAGGCCCGCTCGACTTCACTGAGATCTTTGTAGATTTCCACCGCCTCGACTGCGGACAGATTCTGCTCCTCGCTCTGGATGATGTATTTGCCTTCCAGGGCTTCTTCCTGCGGGAGATTTTGGGGGTGTTCAAAATAGTGGAACTGACCGTCTTTCAGTTCCCAAGCGTAGTATCGGAATCCGTGGTGGCGAGAGAGCACTCGGCTAGCCGCCGCGCCGATTTTCTC
>JBEKLW010000487.1:0-2885 GCA_050008815.1 Bryobacteraceae bacterium | reverse complement strand
CGGCCGAGAGCACGCCTTGTGGCATCGCTGGATGCCCTCATCGCGCCTCGTCACGGGCGTGGCGAAAAGCGCGGGCCGGAAGCGCTGCGCGGCTACTTCTTCCGGGCCACCGGCCGGCGGACGGCCTTCTTGGGCGTTGGAGGCGGCGCTGGCCAGCCGCTGATGTTCTTCTTCTCGACCTCGAAGGTCAGCATGAAGGGCTGCGGCGCGAATTCGGTTGCGACGCCCCGGAAGTCGATCTGCTGGCCGACAGCGACCTTGCCGGGCAGCGCCGCATCGACCCTCAGTGTGACCTCGGCCACGTCGGGCTTCTCGATCCCCAGCACCAGAACGGTCGGCCGCAACTCGGGCCTGCCGCTGATCACCGTGCCCCGGAGGGCCGGCTGGTTTTCCGGCGGCAGCACGGAGTTCTTCACGTACTGCTCGAAGTAGGCCGCCCCGTCCTCGGCCGTCAGACCGCTCTTGATCGTCACCCAGATCGCCAGCGCCGGATTGGTCCGCTTCAACTGCTCGTGCCGCTGCGCCGCGACCTCGTCGATGCTGAGGATTTTGAAGCCCGGCGGCGGGAACGCGCCGCTTTTGGCCAGGGTGAGCAACTGCTGGAGGCCCTCCGGGTCCTGACCGTGGAACTTGGTGTAAGCGTTCTGAACGTAGCCTTCCATCTGCTTACGGCCGGCCGCGTCGAGCGCGCCGGTGGCGCCGTCATAGGCGGCCGCGCGGGCAAAGTGGAACAGCGCCTCGGACTGCCGCTCCGGCTTCTGCTGCCCCCGGATCGCGCTGCCGAGCCATAGTGACGCCTGCGCGTCAACGGTGTTCAGCTCCAGTTCCCGGGTGAGGTTCGTCTCCGCCACCGTCCAGTCCTTGCGCTGCAACGCCACCCAGCCGAGCGTGCGATACGCCAGGATGTCCACCTGCTGCTTACTCTGCTTCCACTGCTCGTCGGAGACCCCCGCCGGCCTCTCGGTGGCCAGCAGGCCCCGTGCCGATCTCTCGGCCAGGCTCAAGTCCTCCGGCTTGACGGAGTTCGCGCTGACTACCAGCGCGCAAGCCCAGTACTGGCCGGCAGGGTTCTTGGGGTTGACGGTCAACAACTCCCTGGCCGCCTCCAGCATCCTGTCGGCCTGGTTCAATTGCCGGTAGGTCTCCAGGTACGCTTGCAGGCGAAGCTCCCTCATCGCCGTGTCGGGGTTCTTTTTGGTCCAGCTATCGAGCAGCTCGAGTCGCTTCTGCGGAACAGACTCTCTGCGCATGCTCTCGTAGAGCTCGTACTCGGCTGCGTCCTTCCACTGAGGTTGCCCCGGCTGGCCTTGCTGTTGTGTTGGCTGCGAGCTACTTGGCGACGGCTGCTGGGCCTGCCCCCAGGCGGGCCCTAAGCCCAATGCGGATAAGGTCGCAACCGCTACGATGGCTTTGGTGAATTGAACGCGCACTCACGCCTCCTCTGCTTGCCCTTCCTGTAAAGTTCCTGTCAGGCTGACCCACAAGCGCCGACGCACCCGGGCCGCAACACACTAAGGTGCTCCGGGACCTGCAATTGCGGAGTATAGCCGAATCAATCCGCAGGCTGCAACAGAAAAGAGACAGGAGGGCGGAGGGGCGCCGGGCACCGGGGCGGCGGGGTGGTGGGGCGGCGGCGCTTTGCCGACTGTTTACCCCGGTGGGGGCGGCCGAGGACAGCCCGCTCCGCAGCCGGTCCCGACGGCCGGGCGGCGCGCGCCTCCGGGGCCGCCCGCCTGTGCTAGTGTAGGCGTTTTCGCTGATGCGCTACCCCGATCTGGCCGTCATCCTGGTTTACCTGGCCGGGATCACCTGGTTCGGCGCGCGGTTCCGCCGTTCTCAGCGCACCTTGCGGGACTACTTCCTGGGCGGCCGCTCGGCGCCCTGGTGGGCCATCGCCCTGTCGATCGTCTCCGCCGAGACCAGCACGCTCACCATCATCGGCACGCCTGCGCTTTCCTTCACCGGCGACCTGGGTTTTCTCCAGGTCGTCCTCGGCTACCTGCTGGCACGGCTGGTCATTTCGGCGGTCTTCCTGCCGCTGTACTTCCGCGGCGAAATGTTCACCGCCTACGAGTTGATGGAGCGGCGGTTCGGGCCGGGCATGCGCAAGCTCACGGCGGCCACGTTTCTCCTGCTGCGGGCGTTCGCCGAGGGCGTGCGCGTTTTCGCCATCTCGATCGTAATCTCGACCGTGCTCGGGACCGGCGAGCTGGCCTCCATCTTTCTGATCGTGGCGCTGACGCTGTTCTACACCTTCGAAGGCGGGATGAAGGCCGTCATTTGGACCGACGTGGTGCAGATGTTCCTGTACGTCGTCGGGGCCCTGGTGAGCCTGTTCGTCATCCTCCAGCACGTGCCGGGCGGATGGGCGCAGTTGCTGGCCGAGGCGCCCGCCGGGAAGTTCCGCGTTTTCCACTTCGGCTTCGCCCTGACGCCCGAGTTCTTCTCGCAACCCTACACGTTCTGGGCGGGCCTGATTGGCGGCTGCTTCCTGACCACCGCCAGCCACGGCACCGAGCAACTGATGGTGCAGCGGCTGCTGGCGGCCCGCGACCAGCGGCAGAGCCGGACCGCGCTGCTGGCGAGCTGGGTGGTGATCGCCTTCCAGTTCGGGCTGTTTCTGCTGATCGGGGTGATTCTGTCGGTGCTCTACAACCGGGCGCACCTGTCCCCGCCCCAGCCCCTCGACAGCCTGTATCCCCGGTTCGTCTGGCAGCATCTGCCCACGGGCGTGGCGGGGCTGGTGGTGGCGGCAATCCTGGCGGCGGCCATGTCCAACCTCAGCGCCGCGCTGAACTCGCTGGCCTCGACTACGGTGGTCGATTTCGTCCAGCCGCTGGGTCGCGGTGCGGCCGCCGGGCCGGATTTCGAGAAGCGGCAGCTTG
>JBEKLW010000486.1:0-2894 GCA_050008815.1 Bryobacteraceae bacterium | reverse complement strand
AGCCTTCCGGCACCTCGAAACTGAAGGCGCTCTCGCGGGGATCCGTCCAGCGGACGTAGCGTACCGCCGGCGCGGCGGCCGCGCCACCCGCGCCACCCACTGGCGCGCCCGTGATCCGGAAACTCGCCAGAATGCGCGCGAAGGTCTCCTCGTTCCCCCGATAAGCGGCTTGCGGCGCCGCCGTGGCGTAGAAGTAGCCGGCCGCCCCCTGGGGACTCGGCACCCAGGCGAACGCGGCCACGGCGGCACGGCCCTGCCAGCGGCCCTCCGCACGTACGGCTGACGCTCCGGCCGGGCGCGCCGGGCCCCAGCTCGAGCCGCCGAGCGACGCTGCCGCCAGGCGCTCGAGAACCGCCGGCGCCGAACGAACGCTCACCGCTCCGGGAACGAAGACCGGCCAGACGATGACCCGCTGCTGGGGACCGTCGATCACGACTCGTCCCGAGTTGGCGTCGGAAGCCACGCTCCACCCGTGTGGCAGCTCGACCGAGAAACCGCGCGGGTCCTTGTGCACGGTCCATTGCGGCGTCGCGCAGCCGCTCAGGGCGAAGGTCAAGAACAGCAGTCGAAGCAAACCCGTTTTCCGCATATCCTTACTATCGGCGGCTCCGCGCCGCCGCGCCAGCCGGCGCTCCTTTGTGCTAGTACGATGGGGCCTTGCGCGGAGGCCACCGTTTCGGGTACTGTAGCTTGCCATGTCACCCCTCAGCTTTCTGTACCCCGTCCTCGACGCACTGAGCGACGGCCGGATCATTCGCAAGTCGATGGTGCTGGCGCTGCGGATCCTCGGCGTTCTGGCGGCTGCCGGCGGCGTCTATACTCTGGTCAAGCTTCTCAAGGAGATCTTCGACCGCACGGTCCCGACGGAGGTCACCTTGGGGGGGCTGGTGCTGGCCATCCTTCTGCTGGCGGGCACGGCCTGTGTCGTACAAATCTGCTTTTACCGCGCGCGGAGCGTGAGCCGGCTCGGCGAGTCGGCGTTTACGGTGGTGCCGATCGTATCGATCCTGTTCCGCTGGATCGGCGAGGTCTACGCGACGATTCTGGCTACCCTCGCGGTGGGCGGCTGCCTGTTCCTGTGGTTCGCCGGCTCTGGGCCGGGCATGCTGCTGGGGCCGCTGCGCGACTTCGCTCCCGTAAGCCCCTTCAACGTAAACTCCATCTTCCTGTACGGGCTCATTTTCCTGGTGTATGTCTTGATGGCGGCGTTCGTCATGCTCGTGCTCGCCTACTTCCTGGCGGAGAGCACGCTGGTCATGGTGGATATTGCGCTGAACATACGCAGGCTGGTGGGCGGCCCAGCGCCCGCGGTGGCTGGCGGGCCGGCTGTGCCGATTCAGCCTTCTCCGGCGCCGGCGAGCGCGATGCCGGTGCAACCGCCGCCTCCTCCGCCTCCACCGGCTGTGACTGTGTGCCGGGTGTGTGGCGCGACGGTGGCCCCGGGTAGCGCCTTCTGCGGCACCTGCGGGAACCGGGCCTAGGAGGACATGCGACATGCCGGTATGCCCTCGCTGCGGGACCGATAGCCCGACCGGAACCCGGTTCTGCGAGTCGTGCGGTCTGGGGCTGGAGGCGGCGCCCCCAGTCGGTCTGGGGTGTTCGAAGTGCGGTCGGCAGCTTCAGCCCGGAGAGAAGTTCTGCACGAGCTGTGGCACGCCGGCACCTCCGCCGTCCCCGCCTGCCGGCGTGGAGGCGCCGGCGCCGGCTCCGGTCGTGGATATGGGCTCAGTCTCGGCCCTATGGGAGGTGCCGCCGCTTCCGCCGGAGCCGGCGCCTCCGGCTCCACCGCCGGCGCAGCCGCCGCCCCCCGTGGCGCCACCGAGCTTCGGTCCGCCGCCGGCCTTCGGGCCGCCACCAGGCGCCCCGCCACCGCCCCCGTTAGCAGCAGCGGCCCGGCCGCCGGCAGGCAAAGGCCCCAGCGCCATTCTCATCGTGAGCATTGTGCTGCTGCTGCTGGCGGTGCTGGGCGTCGGCGGCTACTTTGCGTACCACAAACTGTGGTTGCCCTCCCATGGCGGAGCGGCGCCTGGGACGGAGGCGGTGGCCAACGTGCCAGCGCCCTCTTCCCCTCCCGCGTCTGAGGCCGCCGCACCCGCGGCGCCGGCCGAAGCGCCGCCAGCGCCTCCGCAGCCAGCCGTGGAGGCTCCACCGGCAGCGGCGCCGTTGGCTGCCGCCCGACCGGCGCAGCCCAGGGCCCCGGCCACGCCGCGCCGCACCTCGACCTCGAGCCGTGCGCCCGCCACGACCTTCGCGCCTCAGGAGCCGGCGGCAGCGCCGCAGCCGCCCACGGAACCGGCGTCGCAGCGGGTCGCGCCGCAATCCGAGCAAGTGTTCCGCCCGGAGCCGGTGGCGCCTCCGCCCGCACGCGTTCGGCGGGCGTACTCGGGGCCGGACTCGGGCACAATCATCTGGACCGGGCAGCTTCAGAAGAACGGGTTGTTTACGATTGACGGCGAGACCGCATCGGCAGGAACAGTTCGGGGCGATTTCCTTCCCGGCGTGCCGGTGACGATCACTGCAGTGCAGCCCTCGGACGTCGGCCTGGCCGAGACGCCGTCGCCGGCGAACGGATGGAAGCGCATCGTGCTGCGCAGCCGCAGCAACCGGCGCTCGGTGGTCACGATCACCTGGTCCGTGTTGCGATAGGCTGCCAGAGAAGGCGCGCGGCGCGCTAGCGGCGCTGGCAGGCCGTTGCACGCTGGCTGTAGCTGCTGCGTGAGGCAGGCCGCGCGTGCGCGGGTGCTACAATAGACTTCTTCCCGGCTAGCAATGCCTTATCTGGAAAACCGATTTGAAAACAACGTCCTGGTGACGAGTGTCGATTACGTCTTCAACTGGGCCCGGCAGTCCTCGCTCTGGCCGCTGACCTTCGGCCTGGCCTGCTGCGCCATCGA
>JBEKLW010000485.1:0-2898 GCA_050008815.1 Bryobacteraceae bacterium | reverse complement strand
CGCTCAATGAGAAGGTGCAGGAATCCCGCGAGTTCGCCGCCGCAGTCCAGAAGGCGCTCTACGCGGGCTTGCCGAGGAATCGCCTCGTGCGCAGCCGGGGCGTCAAGAAGGCGCCCTTCGTGGTCCTGGTCGGGGCCCAGATGCCCTCGGTACTTGCCGAAATCGCCTTCCTAAGCAATCCGCGCGACGAGAGCTTGCTGAAGCGGCCCGAATACCGCCAGCGCCTGGCGGAGGCGCTCTACAAGGGCGTCTCCCAGTACGCCAGCGCGCTCAGCCACTTCGAAGTGGCGCGGCAACGGGAAGCGGCATCTCAGGCTCACTGACGAGGCGTCCCTCGTCCGACGCGCTCCACTCCACGCGGTTTCTTCCCGCCGCCTTCGCGCGGTACAGCGCGGCGTCGGCCGCCTGGATGAGGTCGTCGGCGGTCGCCTCCGCGCCTCCCTCCACCGCGGTCGCGCCGATGCTGACGGTCGCGCGCACGGAAACCTCGCCAACCCGCACCGGCTCGGCCGCCACGGCCGCCCGAACTCGCTCTCCCAGTTGCACCGCGTTCGCGCTCGAAGAAGCTGGCAGAACCAGCAGGAATTCCTCGCCTCCGTAACGCCCCACCAGATCGTAGGAGCGCAAACAGGACTGCATGCGGCGCGCCACCTCGCGCAACACCGCGTCGCCGCAAAGGTGGCCGTGCGTGTCGTTGACCTCCTTGAAGTGATCGAGGTCGGCGATCATCACTGCCAGCGCGCTGCGCTCGCGCACGGCTCGCGTCACCTCCCGCCCCAACGATTCCAGGATCGCGTAGCGGTTCCAGATGCTGGTGAGCGGGTCGCGCGTGGCCTGCACGCGCAGCGCCTCACGCGCCTCCACCAGCTCCGTCTGCAGATCCAGGATCCGCCGCCCGGCGCGCAGCCGTACCTCCAGTTCTTGTGCATGAAAAGGCTTCGTGATGTAGTCGTCGGCTCCGGACTCCATGCCCGCGATCAAGTCCTGCCGCTCGGTTCGAGCGGTCAGCAACAGAACGTAGGTGTAGGGTTCCCGGCCCCGGCTTCGCAGCTCGCGGCACAGATCCGGTCCGGTCAAGCCGGGCATCATCCAATCCAGGATCGCCAGTTGCGGCGCCCCAGGTTTCTGGAGAGCGCGCCAAGCCTGCGCGCCGTCGGCGACGGCGATCACCTCATACCCCCAGCTCGTGAGCTGCTTCGCCAGCATGAGGCGCGACACACTGTCGTCGTCGGCTATGAGGATCTCCACGTTTGGCTTATCGGCCTCCCGGTCAGGTGTTTGAGGGTCTAAAGTGGGCATTCCGTAACGCATGGCCAGGACCACATCCTGGGACCAGGCGGCCCGAGCCCGACGCCCGGTTCTTGGGGCTTGCCGCAGTGCGCATTGGCTGGCCGGGTGGACGGCGAAGCGCGTCGGTGAGCTGGTTTCGCCGAATGTTCGCCCAGCCGCCGCGCGCCCCCCAGCTTCTCCCGTCCCCGCTGCCCCCCGTCTGGAAGTATCCAGAAACGTCTATGCTTTCCCACAGACACCTGGAGGCCGCGGATGCACGTGCTACACTCTAATTGGGATAGAGTGTGGAGCCTGGGTTCCAGATCCTGGAACTGTCGCCCGTGTGGCGGCGTCTATACAGGCGATAGGAGAGTTGCTGCAAGCGTGTAAGAGAGTGTGCCCGAGCAACTAGACATGGAAGACCAAGAAGGAAGAGCAAAGCCGCTGCCTTCAGACAGCCCCGCTCCAAGCCGGCCGCCGCGCAGCAACGCCGACGTCCACCTGGATCACCTCCTAATGGCCGAGGTTGAGGAGCCGTGGTATCGCTCGCTCTGGCGGAACCTCAAGGAGACGCTCCACCCACCCAAGCTGCCGCCGCTGGAAGTCACCTCAAAGCCCGTCGCCGTCAAGGACATCTGGGGCGAGTACCGCTACGGCAAGCAGGCGGGCGTCTCTTCGCTCCTGCTGCACGGCCTGGGGCTGGTGTTGCTGGTGCTGGTGAGCACGACCAAGACGGGGCAGACCTTGGTCAAGCAGACCATCGGGCTGGTGTCGCCGGTCGATTTGGCGCCCTTCATCCCGGATATGAAGCCCAAGGCGCAGCAGGCGCAGGGCGGCGGTGGCGGCGGCGACCGCTCTCCGCTGCCGGCCAGTCTGGGCCGGGCTCCACGGTTCGCACCCCGGCAGTTCGTGCCCCCCTCGGCCACACCCCCGCAGAACGCCAAACTCGTGATGGAGCCTACGATCATCGCTCAGTCTGATGTGAGGCTCCCCAACGTTAACCTCCCGATGTGGGGCGACCCGCTGGGCAGGCCCGGACCTCCCTCCAACGGCCCTGGCTCCGGCGGCGGCATTGGCTCCGGCTCGGGCGGCGGCATTGGCCCCGGCAGAGGCCCTGGATTCGGCCCCGGTGAGGGCGGCAACATCGGCGGCGGCGTCTACCGCATTGGCGGCGGTGTTTCCGCGCCGATCCCGATCTTCAAGGTGGACCCGGAATACTCCGAAGAGGCGCGCAAGGCGAAGTTCCAGGGCACCGTGGTGCTCTCCATCGTCATCGACGAGCGCGGAATCCCGACCAACTTCAAGGTGATCCGCCCACTCGGCCTGGGCCTGGACGAGAGGGCGATCGAGGCGGTGCAGAGGTGGCGCTTCAAGCCCGGCTACCGCGACAACAAGCCCGTTGCGGTCCTCGCTACCGTCGAGGTGAATTTCCGCCTGCTGTAAGAGGATAGAGGAACCTGGCCAATGCCGCCGGCGGCTCCCAGCCGCCGGCGGCATTGCTGTTTTCAGACCTGTTAGCCCGATCTTCTCACACGCCTTCGGCTGCGGCTTGCGGGAGGCCGGCATCTTCTGCGTTGCGCTCGGGGTGAGTCCTCGACGTACTGTTCAAGTACGCCTGCGGGCTCACCC
>JBEKLW010000484.1:0-2902 GCA_050008815.1 Bryobacteraceae bacterium | reverse complement strand
GCTCGCCAGCCGCAGCACCGGCTCGTCGATCACGCGCAAGTAGGCCTCCACCGGCGGCTTCGGCGCGCTCCCGTCGCCGCCGCGCACGGCCAGGTCGATCGAGACGTTCAGCACCCGCGCGCCCTCGGGGAAGTCCATACCCAGGAAGAAAATGTCGCTCCAGCCGCTGTGGCTCAGGTCCATGCGCACCGGGGTCGCCTCGTGCAGGATCGGGAAGCCCGCTTCTCCTTGCCCTAGCAGCTCGGGCCGGATCGTGAGCGGATAATCCGCCGGGTGCCCGATTCGCGCCAGCCACTGGTTGCCGCGCACCGAGCGCACGCTCCGGCGCACCTGGTTGGCGAGCGTCTGGAAGGCCAGGCCGCGGTAGGCGGCGGCCAGCCCGCTCGACAGCGCGGCACTGGGCCCGCCGGCGGCCTGGTAGCCGAGCAGCAGGTCGATGGCTTCCCGGAACCGGCGCTTCAGGATCCGCTCGTGCGCCGCGAACGGGATCAGCCCGCTGGCGCGCACGCCCTCGCGGTAGGGCAAATGGAAGCGGTGGATGGCATACAGGAACAACTGCGCGCGGACGCGCTCGTAGAGGTTGTCGCTCGAGCGGCGGAAGCCGTCCAGCGCCTGGCATTCCTCGAGCAGCGCCGAGGTTGCCGCTGTTCGGCAAAACCCGTCCAGCGAGCGGTTCCGGACCTGGGGATCCCGCGCGGTGATGATTGCGACCAGTTCACTCATCGGGCCCTCAGCTCGCCGAGGCTTCCAGGCCGCGCGTCGCCACCAGCTCGAGCAATTGCGCCAGCACGTCGCTGCGGTCGCGCCCGGCCAGCGCCAGGGCGACCTGCGCGGTCAGCAGCCCGTAGCGCACGCCCAGGTCATAGCGCCGGCTCTCAGTGTGCAAGGCCAGGTACTGTTGGCGGCGCGCCAGTTCTGCGAGGGCGCCGGAGAGCGTAGCCGCGGCGCCCGAGGCGAGCTGTTCGCCCAGGATCTCCATCACCGCCGGCGTCAGAACATGCATGCCGAAGAAGCACAGGTAGAATCCCGCGCGGAGTCCGGGCACGATGAGCTGCCGCTCGGCCTCGGTGGGCGTGGGCTTCTCGATGACCGTCTCTATGCGGTAGAGGTCGGCGCGGCCGGAGACGCGCTGGCCACCCACGGCGCCGTAGTGAGCCAGTTGGGTCTCGCGCGTCGGTTGCACGGCCGAGACCGCGCAGGCTTCGGCTTCCGCGGTCTCGATCAGCGGGCGCGCGCTGCTGCCTCCGTCCGGGCTGACGTAGATGTGGTCCCCGACCAGGTGCAGGAACGGCTCCCCATCCACGAAATCGCGGGCGCAGTAGACGGCATGCGCGTAGCCCAGGGATTCGGCCTGCGGCACGAACTGAAGGCGGCCGGCCTGCTCGCCAGCGGCCTTCCCATAGGCGGCCTCGTCGCCCGGACACACCACCAGGCAGACCTCCTCGATCCGGGCCTCCAGGACCTGGTCGAGGATGATGCGCAGGACCGGCTTCTCAACCCCATCGCGGTCGATGAGGGCTTGCAGGGGCAGCGTTCGCTGGTTCCGCCCCGCGGCAGTGATGAGGGCTTTTCGGACTTTCATAGGGCAGTGGCTCAATCATACCCAAGCCGGCGGGCGCCGTGGAGAACCGAGACCGCAAAACCGGCGCAATATCGGAACCTCCGTCCCAAGCGCAGCGCGAGAATAGAGGTTGCTGTCCCGGGCTCTAGATCATTAATGCGGGCAGGCCCCCGCCCCTGATTGTGATCGCTCCCGGTGTCCTGTGGTGCGGCGGCCAGCCGCCGATCCATATATCGATGGATCACCTAAGCCGGGCCACCATGCCCGCTCCAGTCTACGGGAAGCCGGGGAGTACACCTGTAGCGCAGAGGTACTTGATATCGGCGCGGTTGAGCATGCGATTGGTACCGAGCAGACGCACACTCTCAATCTGCTCTGGCTGCTTGCGACTGCGGCGGATGTATTCGCCGGTGACACCAGGATCCATGGCCCCACCTCGATAGTAAACGTCGTAGAGCGGCTCCCCCGTTGGCGTTTGGCAGTACACATCGCCGTTGAGGTCCGGCCGACGGACCTTGCCCGGCGGACACTCATCGGAACGCGCCCCTACAGCCGGGGACGGCTTGGCGCTTTCGCTCGTCAGCACCACATCGACCAGGAGAAACAGCGTCAAGGCGATTGTGCCGACGGCCATGACGATGACCAGCCAGCGCGCGCCGGCGGCGTGTCGTTCCCGCGTGCAGAGCAACTCGACCGCGCGAAACACCACATAGACCCCGACGATAACGATCAGAGCTTGAATCATTGTCCCTGTACCCATTCTCTCCGCACTACGGTAGCACTGATAGTCCGGCGCCTGAAACGCGTGGCGCCAGGCCGGGATCAGGGCCGTCAGGGTTCAACCGGCAACGGCAAGTAGGAAACCAGCAGGTTGAGCAGCCCACAGGGCAGCCCGGCCAAGCCGATGACGGCCAGAATCAGAAAACCGGGACAGTACACTCTGGCCCCTCCGGGCAAGTAGTCCATTTTCAAGGAACTCTGGGACGTGGACAGAGTGTACTGTCACGGTTTTACGGGTGCTGCCGAAGGTTGGTGAGCCAGGCGGGACTCGAACCCGCGACCCTCTGCTTAAAAGGCAGATGCTCTACCTCCTGAGCTACTGGCCCGCTGGTGGCGTGAGCATCCACCACCATAGCATACGCTGCCGGCGGCATTGCTTCCGCGTGCTGCTTGGTCAACGACGTACGCCCAGTGGCAGAGCCGCGCCGGAAAGGGAGCGGCAGGCTGACCCACGGGGCACGCCCATGCGGCGTAAGGCGGGCAGTCCCGCGGCTAGCGCCGGCGTAAGCCGCACAGCCGCGGGCTGCCAGCCGGCGCGTGTGCGAGGAAGGCAAAGAGTCT
>JBEKLW010000483.1:0-2910 GCA_050008815.1 Bryobacteraceae bacterium | reverse complement strand
AACAGTCCCGTGCGCTCCCGCGAGCTCGAGGATTCGTCGCTTCGACTTGGCTCAGGGTCTTCGACTTCCACCTCCAGGCGCCGAGGACTCGCCCTCGCCAGCGCCAGGATCTTCATGCCGGTGTCGTCGTTGTAAAAGACCTCGCCTTGGGCCGCTTGACGGATCAACTCTTCCAAAGCAGGCCGAATCCCTTCCGCCACTTCCGCCACGATTTCGCACTGTGTCGAGGCCGGCAGCGGAATCCCCAGACTCGCCTCCAACCTCTCCAGCCGATCCCAGGGAACGCCACTGCCGTACTTTAACAGCGCGATCATCGCCGCCGCGCTGGCATCATACTTTTTCTCGCCCACCTCGGGCGGCGCTTCCGCCTCATAAACCTCGCCGCACAGATTGCAGCGCAGGCGTTCGAGCTCATAGACCGTCGCCGCAATCGGTGCTTGGCCCACCACCCGGATGCGCAGCCCGGAGTCTTTCTGCGGGTACACCTTTCCCTTCAAACATTCCGGACAGTGATCCCCGGACTTCAACGAACCGTGCGCGATTTTGATTCGCTCCGCGCCCCGATAGGCCTGAGCACCGTTTCGCCCGTGCCCCGGCTTCGGTTGCTTATTTTGGTTCGGGTTCGCAGGGGAACTATTTCTCGGAGGGGCCTGGATCCCGGCTTGCTCCAGAACCTTGCTCGTCTTCTCGGTACTCGGCTTCGTCAACAGGGCGCGCAGACGGCTGAGGGTCGCATCCTGGTCGCCGATCTGCTCGATCAAATATCGCAGCGCCTGGATCGCCCGCTCCAGTCTCTGGCAATCCGCTTCGCCCAACGGTTGTCCCTGGCGCGCTCGCTCGACGAGCTCAGCCAACTCTTCGAAGTTCACTTCGATCTCCTCGTGTCCGGGGTTCATCCCTTCGCTCCGCTCAGGGCAGGCCCTTTCACTCGGCTCACGACAAGATTTATCCCGCTGCCAGCAGCTCACGAAAACGCGGCGTGAGCGGATAGCCCAACACTTCCTTGATCGAACGATTCGGTCGCTGGTTCGGGCAGTTTTTGCCCCGCCCCGTCGTGCGTCCCATCACCACCCAGTTCGCCGCCCGGTAGCAGGTGCCCCGATGCCGCTCGGGATCGACGAACGTTTCCAGAAAATAGATCGGATGCCCGTAAGACCGTTCCCAATCGCTCGCGATCCGGCGAGCCATCTCCCCCAGGATGTGCGAGGCTAAATGTTTGACTTGCACGTAAGGCAGAATGAGGTAGCGAGGATTGTAGGCGAGAAAACGGAGGTTGTGCCGTCGCGCCTCGGCCGACCAGCCGATAAAACGGTCTCGCGCGCCCAAGTGACGTGGCGCCGACGACCACGCCAGGCAGGCGAGCGGACGTCCTGCGGCGTACACCAAGTACTTCAGGTGCTCGCCCACCGGCCGGATATAACCCAGCGGATGATACTGGGCGACGAGGTAGTCAAACAGCGGCTCCTCGGGCGTGCGTCGCACGGGCTGAAACTCCAACGGCCGCAGCGTCCGCAGCGGAACCTGGAGAGGAGTCGTATCCAGCAGAAACGGAGCTAGGACTTTCGTCCCGTGCGTTGGGCGCCGGACCGACGGGTTGCGATGCACATGGCTGGCGGGCGGCAACTCCAGGTGCCCAGCCCGCTCCAGTTCCAGCAGCAGCCCTCGGCACACCATGTCACGCAGTGCGCCGTTGGCCTGCTTCCACCCCCACGCCTCGCACAAGCGTAGCGAGAGCTGCCGCCGGTTGGCCCCTGGATGCTGCGCGATCAACTGCCGGATGAACTCCACTTCGGCAGCGGTAATCCCTCGGCCCCGATAGCAAAACCTTTCTTCCATGCCTTCCGAGCGTAGCAGAGTCGAATGTAGAACGCAAGTGTGTTCCCCTGCTTTTTTTCAACTCACCACGCTCAGCGGCCGCCACGCCGGTGCCGCCTGAGTGCGGGTCGGGTCGCCGGCCGCCAACAACACTTGCAGTTGATACGCCGCCAAACTCCGTGCCACCTCGCCCGGACTCCGACCTTCCGGCCACCAGCGAAAACGCCCCTTGGATAACCGCTTCTGCGCGAGCCAAAATCCCTGGCCATCATAGACGAGTATGCGAATCGCCGTGCCGCGTCGGCTGCGGAAAACGAACAGCCAGCCGGAAAAAGGGTCGGCTTCGAGCTTCTCCTGACACAGGCGCGCTAGCGAGTCGATACCTTTGCGACCGTCCACGGCTTCCACCGCCACCAGAATACGCATCTGGGGAGTGATCTGCAGCATGCCTCACCTCAGCCTATCGGGCTTCGCCGTCCCACAAGGTGCGGCTCAGGGCCACCAGCTCCGCCGTGGCGAGGCCTTTGAATTCGACCCTCATCCTCCCGCGCGGCCCTTCCAACTCCACTCGGCATTCTTGCGAACTGCCAGGCCGCGGCGTAATCAACTCCATAAAGGTCGCCGGCGGGACAGGCGGTCGGGCGTGGCGCCGAATCGCTGACGGCACCTTTCTCACCACCTTCTTCGCTGACCCCACCGCTCGCTCCTTCAGCTTGCCGTATTCCAGGCGCAGAGCTTTCGCCGTACGGTTGATCCCATGCTCCCGCGCCAGTTCTTCTGCCGCCGCCCACAAAGCATCCGGAATCGGTACACGGCGAGCGTGCGAACTGCGCCATCGCCGCAGACGCCGATAAACCTTCCGCATGTCAGGGGGAATGTCAGGAATGTCGTTGGCCATCGTCGGTTCCTCCTCGCCCCGCTGTGCATGAGACCGACGTTAGCACTTCAGGAACGTGGAGTTAAGCAGCCTTGCCGAAGGGACACGCAGATTGTAGCCCTCAAAGCGGCGGACCACTTCGCCCAGGCGGAGCAGGAGTACCGTGATGTCAAGCCCACCTCCGCGACGATCATTGAACGGTTGACTCAGGCGGAACG
>JBEKLW010000482.1:0-2915 GCA_050008815.1 Bryobacteraceae bacterium | reverse complement strand
CCGAGGCGGCGGCAGCGGCGAAAGCTCTGTCGGGGACGGCGTCCGCGGCGCCGAACTCTTGCGTGAAGATGTCCCGGAGACGGCTCTCGGTGACCAGCTCGAACTCCAGGATCTGGGCGATCAGCCGCGCCACGTCCTGGTGGCGGCAGCCCGGCTGTCCGGAGATGGTGATCAGCGCCATCTGGCGCCCATCCGGCGGGTGCGATCGCGCTGCATCGGTTCAAGCTCATCATAACAGCCATCCGGCCAGCTGTTACGGAAGTTCGCCGCACCGCCCCCAATCCGCCAGCTACGCTTCCGCGGCGGCCCCGGCGCGCGCCTTGCGGACCCGGACGTAAACTACCCGCAGCGTCGCCAGCACCGGAACCGAGAGGAACATGCCGGGAATGCCGGCCAGGGTCCCGCCCGCCAGCGCGCCGAAGATCACCAGCAGGGGGTGAAGCTGGACGCGCGCCGACATCAGATGCGGGCTGACAAAGTAATCCTGGAACATCCGGGCGGCGACCAGAAACACCAGCACGGCAACCACGTGCCCGCCGCCGGAAAACGCCGCCGCGAGCACGATGATGACCGCCGCGCTAACCGGCCCGACGACCGGAACGAACTCCAGCAGCGCCGCCACGGAAGCCAGCAGCAACGGGTACGGCAGCCCGATAATGGCGAAGAAGACGCTGTAACCGACCAGCGTGACCAGGGACAGGATGACCAGCGCCCGCATGAACTGCCCCAGCAGGGTGTGCAGGTCCGCCGCGACATCCTCCCACAAGGGGCGCCGCACGCCGAGCAGCGCCAGCACCTGGTCGCGCAACTGGTGCCCGTCCTTCAGGAAGAAGAAGCTCAAAACCGGGATCAGGACGAGGGCTACGACGGCGCCCTTCAGCAACGACACTGCCTGCGCGCCGATCTGCTGCACTACTGGCAACACATCCGCGCTGAGGCTCCGCCCCCGCTCGTTCAACTGGGCCAGGATGGAATGCCTGACGGGCTCAGACCAGGCCGGCATCGGGTCGGCGAGCTTCTGCTTGAGGCCCTCCACCAGCTTGGGGAAGCCGGTGGCCAGGTTCGACGCATCCTGGGCTACCCGGCTGCCGACGAGGATCCCGCCTCCGATCAGGATCGCCACCAGGAGGATGTAGACCAGGGCCAGCGCGTAGATCCGAGAGCGTGGGTACGGGATGAAGCGGTCCACCAGCTTCACCACCGGCGACAGTAGGTAGGCCAACAGGATCGCCAGCACGAAGACGAGCAGCACGCTCCGGATGTAGTAGACCACCACCAGCAGCAGGCCGACCAGGAACACCGACCAGGTGATCCTGGCGGCCCGGGCGTCGAAGCCGAGCATGCTTGTATCCTAGCGCAGCAGGTGGCAGAAACACCCGCGGGCCGGCCCACAATCCATCCGTAAGCCGGCGCGGCGGTTGTCGTAGCGCGCGCTCTCAGCGTGCCGCGTCGCCACTCCTGGCGACGCAGGGCGAGTGCGGGGACCTGCTCGGGAAGGGTTGCGCCAGACGTCGGCTGAAGCCGACGCTGCAAGCTGAAGCTCGCGCCACAAAGCGGAGACCGCGCCGGCTTACGGACGGATTGCGGCCCGCCGGCCGGCGTGGAACAGTGCCCGCTATGTGCGCATGCGCGTCATCAGGTACACACCGGCGAGCGAAAAGATCGCGTCAGGAGACCAGGCGGCCAGGCTGGCCGGGAGCTGGTTGACGCTGCCGATCTGCTCGAAGAGCTGCCCCAGGGCCCAGTACGCCACGGCGATCCCCAGGCTCACGCCCACGCCGGCCATGGCGCCCCGCGAGCCGGTCATGAAGGCGAACGGCACCGAGATCAACGCCATGATGAAGGCCAGCAGCGGCACGGAGAACTTCTTCTGCAACTGGATGCGCAGGTTCACCGTGTCGAACCCGCTCTGCCGCAACTCCTGGATGTAGGCGGCCAGTTGGGCGAAGTTCATCTGCTTGTCCTGGATGACTTCCTTGAGGAAGTAGCCCGGCGGCTCGTCCAGCTCGGGGAAGGTCGCCGCGCGGAAGACCTGGCCGGTGGACTCGACTCGCGATCTCATCTCCCGGCTCCAGCCGCTCTCGAAGATCCAGGTGGAGAGGGCGGCGTCCCAGTGCGCGCGCTCGGCCGAAATGTGCCGCTTCAAGCGGAACGACCGCGTGTCGAACTCGTAGACGTTGACGCCCACCATCACCGCGGCCGCCGGGTCGAAGTAGCGGTAGTAGTAAATGCGCGGACCCTGGCCATAGATCCACTTGCGGTCCGGCCGGAGGTAGGTCTGCGGCGCGCGCCCCTTGATCTCGTCCCGCAGCGCGTCCTGGCGGCGGTTCGCCTCGGGCAAAATGCTCGAGTAATCGAACGCGAACAGGCCGGCCGCCACCACCAGACTGGCCATCAGCACGGGCAGCGCCAGGCGGTGCAGGCTCACGCCGGTGGCCTTGAACGCGGTCACCTCATTATGCTTCGCCATCACGCCGAAGGTGACCAGCACGGCGACGAGCACGCTCACGGGAGCTGAATCGTAGATCAGCTTGGGCGTGAGAAAGACCAGGTAGGCGAGCACGCGCGACATGGGGATCTTGTTCCGGACGATGTCCCCCAGCAGCTCGAAGAACGTGTAGACGTGCGTCAGCAGCACGAAGCTCGCCAGCAGCAGCGCGAAGTAGAACAGAAAGGTGGACAGGATGTAGGTATCCAGGATCTGCGGCAGCAGGTGGAATCGTCCCAGCCGGCCCGGGACGGCGCCGGCCACGGGAGCCTGCTCGAGGCGGCCCCGCAGCCGCCCCCAGAGTCCTTGGAACCGGGCCCGCACTTGATCGACCAGGTCCCGATCCCCGGGCCGCTCCAGCCGCCGCAGCAGTGCCGCCTCTCGCTCGTTCAGCCGTTCTTCGATGTCGGGCGGATAGAGGAAGCGG
>JBEKLW010000481.1:0-2917 GCA_050008815.1 Bryobacteraceae bacterium | reverse complement strand
GACGGCTTCGTCAGCCTGGAGGTCTCGCCCTATCTGGCGATGGACACCAAGGGCACCATCGCCGAGGCCGAGCGGCTTTGGAAGCACGTCCATCGCAAGAACCTGATGGTCAAGGTGCCGGCGACACCGGAAGGCCTGCCCGCGATCCAGCACCTGATCGGCGAAGGCATCAGCATCAACATCACGCTGTTGTTCTCGCAGAAAACCTATATCGAGGTCGCCGAGGCCTACCTCGACGGCCTCGAACGTATCACACCTCCGAAGTAACTCCGCCTTCCAGCTCCGGCGGGGCGCCCAAGACTCCCCAGTTAGGTATTCTTCCCGAGCGCTGAGGGGTCAGCGTCGGGCATATAGCGATGGAAATCGCCCGGTCCATGGGTGTGTTCGAACTGAATGGTGGTATGGGTAACGCCGAATTCCTTGTGCAGCACTTCTCGCACCTGGTGGGCGATGAGTTCGCTTCCGGAAGTGGGCATGTCGAGGATGAGGATGTGGCAGGCGAGGGCGTGCGATTGCGAGCCCAGGCTCCAGAGATGCACGTCGTGAACCTCGCGCACGCCCGGTACAGCGAGCATGGCCGTCGCGACGCGCTCGACGTTGATGCCCTTGGGCGCGCTTTCGAGCAGGATGTTGGAGGATTCGGTGAGGATGCCGACGGCCGACCACAGAATCATTCCGGCAATCAGGAAAGCCAGGATGGGATCGATCAGCATCTGGCCGGTGCGCCCGATCAGCCAGCCCCCGCCGATGATGGCGACGTTCGAGATCGCGTCGCCGAGGTTGTGGATGAAGACGGCGCGCAGGTTGAGGTCGCGACGCTCGCCCGCCAGCGCCCAGGAGATGCCGCCGTTGATGAGCAGCGCGACCAGACCCACCGCGATGAGCGCGTTACTCGCCACGGGCTGAGGATGCATCAAGCGCCCGTACCCCTCGAAGCCGATGAACAGCGCCACCGCCACCAGGATCAATCCATTCACGAACGCCGCCAGCACGCCGGCTCGCTGGTAGCCGAAGGTCTTGCGGCGGTCGGGCGATTTCTGCTCGAAGTAGAGGGCCACCCAGGACAGGACCAGCGTAGGAAGGTCGCTGAAGTTGTGCCAGCCGTCGCTGATCAGTGCCAGGCTGTGCGCGAGCACTCCGACAACGAATTCGGTGGTCACCAAGGCGAGGGTCGCAAGCAGGGCGATCTTCATCACCCCGTCCGCCGCCCGTGTATGGTGGTGGGCATGCACAGCGCCTCGATTCTAGGCGAAGGCAGGACGATCCGGCAACGTGCTACTCGGCGGAAGCGGTTTGCGGTATCATGGGACTGAAAAAAGGGACCACCAGGCGGAAGAGGTGGGTAGGGTGCAGGGACTTGGTTGGGACTCAATCCGGCAGGCCGTGCTCGACGGGGTCGGGCTCCGTCTCGGGCGGCGCGCCACGCGCTGCAGCTGGCTTCTGGGCGGTCTGGCTCTGATGCTGGCGGCGAGCGCGGCATTCGCGCAGAACTCCGCCTCCGCCCCCAGCCCCGCGACTCCGGCCGCCCCTGCCGCCGCAAATAAGGAGGCTGCTCCAGCCCCCGCGCAGACTTCGGTGCGCATCCGTGTGGATGTGGTGAGCGTGCCGGTGACGGTGATCGACCGGCATCGCCGGCCGGTGATTGACCTGGAGAAGGATGATTTCCAGATCTTCGAGGACGACGTTCCGCAGACCATCAAGTACTTCAGCCGCGAGATGCGCCCGCCGCTGCGCATCGGGTTGATTCTCGACACCAGCAACAGCGCGCGCCCGGCGCTGCAGTTTGAGAAGGACGCCGCCAGCGAATTCGTCTTCAACATGCTTCAGGGGCGGAGCAGCAAACACCAGGTCTTCCTACAAACTTACGACGCGGCGAGCTCGATCGTTCAGGACTTCACCAACGAACCGGAACGCCTCAACGAGAAGATTCACGGTTTGAAAGCCGGCGGCGGCAAGGCGCTCTATGATGCGATCTATTTCGCCTGCCGGGAGAAAATGCTGACCAGCGGTCCGCCGGAGAACATGCGCCGCGTGCTCGTGCTCATCAGCGACGGCCGCGACGTGCAGAGCACTCACACGCTGGAAGAGGCGATCTCCATGGCGCGCCGATCCGAAACGGTGATCTACACTCTCGGAAACTCCTCCTACGGGTTTTCCAACACAGGGGACCCGGTGCTGGCGGACATTGCCGAGGAGACGGGTGGCGCGGCCTTCTTCCCGCTGGCCAATACGCCGGGCACGGACCTCGGAACTGGCTACCTTTCCCACGGCCAAATTGGTGATGGTGAGACGAGTCAGAACAAGGGACTGGGAGCGGAGACCGGCATGTATTCCGCGGCCCGGCTCGTGCAGTTGGCCGATTCGCTGGAGGCCATCCGGCACGAGCTCGACGAGCAGTACAGCATCGGATACACGCCGACCAACACCAAAGTCGATGGCACCTTCCGCACCATCCACGTCGAAGCGCGCCGCAAGAATTTGACCGTACGCGCCAAGCCTGGGTACCTGGCTCCCGCCGAGTAACCCGCCGCGGGACCAGCCTCAACCCGCCGGAGCGGCCGCGGCCGAACCGGGTCACCGACTTGTTGATGGATTGGCCTATCGGCAGTGCTGACGATCGAGTTCGCGGGGTAATCCACGTTTCTGTATTCGACCCACCGACAACAGGAGAGAAGCCATGATCGATGTTTCCGAAATACGCGGGATGCTGCGCCAGGGCCGCCTGATTGACCTCAGCCAGACGCTCGAGGAGCACATCCCGAACTACCCCACGCACTCCAAGTACTTCCACAACCTGTGGGGCTCCTACTGGCACGGCAACCGCTCGCTGACTTACCAGATCACCATGAACGAGCACAACGGCACGCACGTCGACGCTCCCGCGCACTTCATCAGCGACGCCAAACCCCACGCCCAT
>JBEKLW010000480.1:0-3533 GCA_050008815.1 Bryobacteraceae bacterium | reverse complement strand
CTTCACCACCGGCGTGGGCCACGGCCGCCACTTCAGCAGCACCGGAAGGTCCCAGGCATTGGCGGTGGTTGCCGAGGACCTGGAGACGCCTGACAACTCGCCGCTGGACTCGTAGCGGAGGCGCCGGTACAGCAGATCGGCCTCGATGCCGAGACCAGCCGGCAAATCGATGTCCAGCGTCGGCCCGACGGTATACCGCTGGGTGTGCTGCACGTACTGCAACTGGCCCGTCGTGGCGGTCTTGAAGGCGTCATTAAAGGGCACCCCGCCTTTGACGCCCACCGAGATCAACTCGCCGGCGAACGCCAGCGAAACAGGCAACAAACACGCGAGCAGAAGCCTTTTCATGTTCCTCCGGACGTATTCTGCGAGGCCTGAGTTGCGGCCTCGCGTGTGTTATAGGCCGCAAAGCGCGCATTCTCGAACACGGGCGCGCTCCCGTCGAGCCGGTGGCACCGCTCGAGCACGATGTAGTCGATGCCGAGCGAGCGGTATCGGGCCAGGCCGGCGCCGGGATACGTATCCGCGCCGGCCTTCTGCCATCGCGACCACCATTCCTGCGCAAACCCTTTCAGGAAGTTCACCTGCCCGCCGCTCTTCCAGTCCACGTAGACCGCGCGCAGGGCGCTGGCGCGGAACACGCCCGGCGAGAGATCGCGGCCGGCGTCGGGGAAGAAGAACACCGCCTCGCGCGGGGTCGAGGCGCGCGCCCAGGCCGAAAGCTGCCGAAGCTCCGGGTTGTCGAGCGGGCCGTAGTTCTGTACGTGCGCCCAGTGCGGGAGGGCGTAGAAGGGCAGAAGGATAGCCAGCGCCCAGGGTGCGAGCGCCCAGCGCTTGTTGGCGGCCAGCGCCCACAGGGCTACGGTCGCCAGCACGGCCAGACCGGCGACGACCAGCAGGCGCGCGCGGATCAGCGGATCGGCCAAATCGGGCGTGAGCAAGCTCAGGACGCGCGTCTGGGCCGGCACGGCGAAGACCACCAGGAACCACAGGGCGCTCTCCCAATAGCGCCGCTCGCCGGCTGCCTTCACCCCGGCGACGGCGCCGGAGATGACCGCCATGGCGGTCACGAACAGCAGCGCGCGGGCGGGCTGGAGCTGCGGAATGGCGATCCACTTCATCCTCTCCAGCAGAACGTAAGAGACCGGCAGCATCAGGATGCCGTAGAGCGGCAGGCCGGTGAGGAAAAAGCGGAGATCCTGCGAGGCCCACTTACGCACCCGCCACAAGGCGGTCAGAGACACCGCCCACAGGAAGAGGTAGTGCGTGAACGTGTACCCGGGCCACGTCGAGAGCCAGTTATAGGGCGCGCGCAGGCGCTGGATGCGCTCCAGCTCGGGGCCTATCGTGCCCCACAGGGCCTGTGGCTCGCCCAGGGCGGGCTGCATCCGGTTGAGCACCAGCAGCACGGCCGCGCCGGCGAGCATCGGCAGCAGGCCGAGGATGCGCCGCCTCATGACGGCGGGTCTGGCGGGCCAGAGAGTGAGGGTGAAGTAGACGGCGCAGAACGGTCCCACCGAAGGCGGGTGATAGAGAAAGGCAGCCGCGGCGGCGGCGCCGGCCGCCAGGTTCCGGCCGTGCGCGGCCAGGCCGAGCGCCAACAGCAGCAGCGCGACAGCAAAGCCGCGCGGCACCGGCTCGTACTCGATGGTCAGCACCGCCGGGCCCCAGATGGTGGCGCCGAGTGAAAACGCCGCCACGACCAGCAAGGCGGCGCGCATCCGCAATTCGAGCGACGTGGCCACCAGGTAGACGCCCAGCAGCGCCAGCGCGCGGCAGACGAGCTGCTGGAGCGCCAGCACGGCCTGAAAGTCGAGGCCCGTCAGCCGCCGCAGCAAGAGCGCCATCTCGTCGTAGACGGTGAAGGAGATGTGCGAATCCTGCGCCAGCAGATCGCGCCCCAGGACACTCGGGTCCCGCAGGTGCTCCAGGATCGGAAGGTAGATCTGGCTGTCCGACTGGAGGAAGGTGTGACCCGGGATCGAATAGAAGCCGAGCACGGTGAGTGCAACGATCGCGAAGGCGACCAGCAGGCGCGCGCGCGCGCGCTGGGCGGCGGCGCCGGCGGCCGTCACTGCGCCGGGGTCTTCTCGAGTTGCTGCCGGGCCCAGATCCGACGGGGGTTCAAGGCTAGCGATTTTGAGATCTCCTTGCGCGCTTCGGCATTGCGGTGCGCTCTTCGGAGCGCGATCCCGAGCCACAGACGGGCGTCGGCCGACTGCGGATCGAGTTGCAGCGCTCTTTCAAAGTCCCGGATGGCGAGCTCGACACCGCCGCCGAGCGCCGGCGGCAGGTAATAGTTGCCGACGCCCCGGCTGAGGTAGGCGCTGGCGGATTTCGGATCGAGCTCGATCGCCTTGTCGATGGCCGCGCGGGCGCAGTGGCCGTACTTGAAGGCGAGCCACAGGTCCGCCGGAATGGCTTGCCCGCACAGCGTGCCCAGGATGCGCTGGTGTTCGGCCACGTTGGGCTGAAGCGCCACGGCCTTCTCCGCGGCGCGGATTCCGGCTTCGGCCGCGCTTCTGGCGGCATCCTTGTCGTGCAGCTCCAGGGCGACTTCGGCCACGTAAGACTCCGCCAGCGCCAGCCGGTACTGTGCCCGGGCGTCGCTCGGCGCCTTCCGGGCCGCTTCGCCCAGCTCATCCGCCATGCGCCGGAGGTAGGCGCGGTCCTGCCTGTCGCGCGCGTCCTCCAGTTGCCCGCGGTCTGCCGCGGAGACGGCTAGCAGGGCCGCTGCGAGGATTGCGCTCCATGGCGTCATGAGGTGTCGTCTTCCGTCTCTACAATTCTAGCCCGTTCAAGGCGCGCGACGGGGTGAGCCCGCAGGCGTACTTGAACAGTACGTCGAGGACTCACCCCGAGCGCAACGCAGAAGATGCCGGCCTCCCGCAAGCCGCAGCCGAAGGCGTGTGAGAGGATCGGGCTAAAGGCGGACGCGCGCGTTTGCACGGCGGGGCTCACGACGAAACCAGGCGCTTGCGGGCGGCGAGCAGGTAGATTCCGAGCACCGAAAGCAGCGCGCCGTTGGCGGCCAGCACGACCGGGGCGCTGAAGTGCGGCACCAGCGAGCCGGTGATCAGGCTGCCGACCGGCATGCCGCCGCGGAAGGCGACGTTGTAAACGCTCATCACGCGCCCGCGCATGGCGTCCGCGGCGATTTCCTGCACTAGCGAGCTCACCAGCGAGAACACCGACACCAGCGAGGCGCCGGCAAAGAAGAGGAACACGCAGCTCACAGGGAGCAGGCCGGCGAGGGAGAAGGCCGCCATCGTCGCGCCCAGGCTCACCAGGAAGCCGAGCGCAATGCGCCCCTTATGCTTGACGTTGCCCAGGGCCGCAACCGTCAACGCGCCGGCAATCGAGCCCGCGCCGTAGGTGGAGAGCAGCAGCGTGTAGGTGCCCGGCCCCTGCCGGAAGACGTCCCGGGCGAACACCGGCAGGAAGACGATCAGCGGCACGCCGAGCATCGTCATGGCAAAGGCCAGCGCCACCAGCGAGGGCATGACCGGGTGCCGCCGCACGAAGTCCAGCCC